>JBAVNY010000610.1:0-6026 GCA_049691535.1 Candidatus Acidiferrum sp. | reverse complement strand
GTTGAAAGTAAGGAAAAGAGAAAAGATAACGCAGAGGCGCAGAGTTCGCGGAGGAGCGCTGAGGTAGGAGTTCAGGAGGCGGAAGAGGTTTTTACGGAGTATGGCGTTAGTGTGAATTCGGGGACGTATTCGGGATTGGAGAGTGCGGCGGCGATGGAGTTGATGGCGGCGGACGCGGAGGCGCGGGGATTTGGGAAGAAGGAAATAATTTTTCGGTTGCGGGATTGGGGGATTTCGCGGCAACGGTATTGGGGCACGCCAATTCCGGTGATTTATTGTGCGAAGGATGGAATGGTGCCGGTGCCGGACAAGGATTTGCCGGTGCTGCTACCCGCGAATCCGAAGTTGACCGGCGAGGGCGAATCGCCGCTGGCGACGGATCCGGAGTTTGTGAATGTGAAGTGTCCGAAGTGCGGCGGGGAGGCGCGACGCGAAACGGACACCATGGATACGTTCGTGGATTCGTCGTGGTATTTCTACCGGTATTGCGATCCGCGGAATGATCAGGCGCCGTACGATCCGGCGAAAGTGAATTACTGGTTTCCGATTGACCAGTACATTGGCGGGATTACGCATGCGATTTTGCACCTACTGTATTCGCGATTTTGGTGCAAGGTGATGCGGGATTTGGGATTGGTGACACATAGCGAACCGATCGCACGGCTCTTCACACAGGGAATGGTGTTGAAGGGCGGACTGGCGATGTCCAAGTCGAAGGGGAACGTGGTAGGCGCGATCGATATGGCAGAGAAGTACGGGGCGGACACGGGGCGGTTGTACACCTTGTTTGCGGCGCCGCCGGAGAAGGATTTGGAGTGGAGCGAGGAGAGCATTGAGGGGGCGTGGCGATTTTTGAATCGGGTGTATCGGTTGGTGGAGAAGCATGGGAGGGAAGTCGCCAGCCTCCAGCCGACAGTCGACAGTGAAGAAGAGAAAAGATTTGACGCAGAGGGAAGAACGGAGACGCAAAGTTCGCAGAGAAAAGAAGATGGAGCAAAACCATCAATCGGTGCGGCTGGCGGCGAATGGACTGAGCAGGAGAAGGGGTTGCTGCGGAAGGCGCATGAGACTTTGCGGCGGGTGACGCAGGACTTTGAGACGCGGTGGCATTTCAATTCGGCGATTGCGCAGATTATGGAATTGACAAATGCGATTTATGCGGCGGAGCCGTTGGACGAAGGAGTGCGGCCGGAAGTGCAGCGGGAAGTTTTGGAATTGCTGACGTTGATGCTGGCGCCGATGACGCCGCACTTGTCGGAAGAATTGTGGGAGATGCTGGGGCACACGAAGGGATTGTGGACAGTGAGCTGGCCGGCGTTTGATGCGGAATTGGCGAAGCAAGAGGAAGTGGAAGTGGTGGTGCAGGTCAGCGGGCGGGTGCGTGGGAAGGTGAAAGTGGCGGCCGGGACGGGGCAGGACGAGGTGTTGAAATTAGCGCAGGCGGAAGCGGGAGTGGCGGGACATTTGGCGGGGAAGAAGATTGTGAAGGTGATTTTCGTGGCGGATAAGTTGCTGAATATCGTGGCGGCGTGAAGGGTGATAAGAGAAAAGATAACGCAGAGACGCCGAGGGCGCGGAGATTCGCTGAGGGTGAAGAGGGTGAGCGGCGGATGAAAGTGGTGTTCTTCGAGACTAAGGAGTGGGAGCGGGAGTATCTGCGGAGATGTCTCGGGGAAATGAAGTTGGTATTTGAGGAGGCGGGGGCGTTAGTCGCAGAGACGGCGCGGCGGCACGGGGATACGGCGTGCTTATCGCCGTTTATTCAGCCGGCGCTGGATGGAAGTACGCTGGCACTGTTTCCTGGTTTGAAATTTATTGCGACGCGATCGACGGGCTTCGATCACATTGACTTGGGCTACTGCAAAGTGCATGGGATTGCGGTGTCCAACGTTCCTACCTACGGCGAAAATACGGTTGCGGAACATACGTTCGCGTTGATTTTGATGCTGAGCCGCAAGGTGCATCAGTCGTGGGACCAGGTGCGCGCCGGACACATTGAACGGGCGGCCTTGACGGGGTTCGATTTACAGGAAAAGACGCTGGGAATTATTGGGGCCGGGCATATTGGGCTGCATGCAATCCGGATTGGACGAGGATTTGGGATGCGGGTGCTGGCGTGGGATAAGAAGCGGGATCCGTTTTTGGCGGACTTGCTGGGATTTCGCTATGTGCCGCTCGATAAATTGCTAAAGGAAAGCGATATTGTGTCGTTACACTGCGGGTTGACGGCGGAGACGCAGCACCTGCTGGGGCGGGAGCAGTTTGCGAAGATCAAGAAAGGCGCGCTGGTGGTGAATACGGGGCGCGGCGGGCTGATTGATACGGACGCGCTGGTGGATGCGCTGGATAGCGGGCAGGTCGGCGGAGCTGGGCTGGACGTGGTGGAAGGGGAAGAGTTGATCCAGGAAGATCGGCAATTGCTGCAGGAATCGAGCGATGTGGAAAAGCTAAGGGGATTGCTGCGGAACCGGATGCTGTTTGCGAAAGACAATGTGGTGTTTACGCCGCATAATGCGTTTAACAGTCAGGAAGCGTTGCACCGGATATTGGATACGACGGTGGCGAATTTGGAGGGGTTTCGGGGTGGGGCGGTGGTGAATCGGGTGGGGTGAAGACCCGAAGAAGAAAAGGATTTAACACAGCGGTCGCAGAGGGAAGAGAACAGAGGGCACAGAAAAAGCGGGCAGCGGAAACTCACTCGGATCAGGGGGATTGATGACGGAAACGGCGGCTCGAGTTGTGGACGCTACGGGGGCTGGTGTGAAGCGTGCGAATGAGACGGCGGGGTTGAAGACGGAGCAGGGCGGCATTGTGGTGCTCGATTTTGGGGGGCAGTACACGCAGCTGATTGCGCGGCGGGTGCGGGAGCAACAGGTGTTCAGCGCGATTCTGCCGTGTACGACTTCGGTGGAGGACATCAAGAAGCTGGAGCCGGCGGGGCTGATTCTGTCGGGCGGGCCGAGCTCGGTGTATGACAAGGACGCGCCGAAGTGCAATCCACAAGTGCTCGCGCTGGGGATTCCGGTGCTGGGGATCTGCTACGGGATGCAGTGGATCGCGAAGAATCTGGGCGGGAAAGTGGAACCAGCGGAGCGGCGGGAATACGGGCCGGCGCATTTGAACCTGGAGAAGACGGACTCGCACCTGTTTGGCGGGTTCCCGGAGAAGATGAAGATTTGGAATAGCCACGGGGACAACGTGCACGAATTGCCGGCGGGTTTTCATGCGACCGGCCGGACATCGAACGCGATAGCGGCGGCCGAAGACCCCAAGCGCAAAATTTACGCGGTGCAGTTTCACCCGGAGGTGAATCACACCGACCGGGGAACGGAAATACTGAGGAATTTCTTATTTAAGGTTTGCGAGGCAGAACCAAAGTGGAGTGGCGCGGCGTTTATTGAAGAGACGGTCGAGTCGGTGCGGCACAAAGTTGGGGAGCACAGAGCGATCTGCGGCCTGAGCGGTGGGGTGGATTCCACGGTGGCGGCGGCGCTAGTACACCGGGCGATCGGCGAGCGGCTGACGAATATTTTTGTAAATACCGGAATGCTGCGGAAGAACGAATTTGAGCACACGCTGGAGATGTATCGGGAAAGATTAGGGTTACACGTGGTGGGAGTGGATGCTTCGGAGCACTTTCTGGGGAAGCTGAAAGGTGTGACCGACCCGGAACAAAAGCGCAAGATTATAGGAAATGAATTTATACAGGTATTCGCCGCGGAAGCGGCGCGGCTGCAAAAAGGCGAAGCCCGCGGAGACATTAAATGGCTGGTGCAGGGGACGCTCTATCCCGATGTAATTGAATCGGTATCGGTTAAGGGGCCGTCGGCAACGATTAAGTCGCACCATAACGTGGGTGGGCTGCCAGAAAAGATGCCGTTTGGGCTGATTGAGCCACTGCGGGATTTGTTTAAAGATGAAGTGCGGAAGATTGGAAAGGACTTAGGGTTGCCTGAAGAGATACTGGTGAAACATCCGTTTCCGGGGCCCGGGTTAGCAGTTCGGCTACTCGGAGAAATTACTAGTGAAGATCTAGTAACTCTTCGGGAGGCGGACGCCATCGTGGTGGAGGAGATTCGGAAGGCGGGATTGTACGAAAAAGTGTGGCAAGCATTCGCGGTGCTGCTGCCGGTGCGAAGCGTTGGGGTGATGGGAGACGGGCGGACGTACGGACTGACGGTAGCGGTGCGGGTGGTGCAGAGTGACGACGCGATGACGGCCGATTGGGTGAGGCTGCCGGGGGAAGTGCTGGAGCGGATGTCGACGAGGATTGTAAACGAGGTACCTGGAGTGACGCGAGTGGTGTACGACGTGAGCAGCAAACCGCCGAGCACGATCGAGTGGGAGTAGGCGGCTGGCAAAGTGTGTACTTCTAGGCGGCTAGCGAAACAGGCTAAGAGGCGAGGCAATTGTAAGGCAATTGTAAAGACAGCAAAGAAAAAGGCCGCCCCAGCGCGGTGAAGCGGCCTGCGTGGCCGTAGAGATAAGTTCAAAGCGCTAACGAGCGGAGATGAAAGCTTTACCGATTGGCCATCTTCTGGGCCATATACAGGAGCAGCTTACGATCCTCGTCATCGGCCTTGCTCAGCAAGCGACGGAGCTTGTTGAGGAAACGAGCTTCTTTGCCGGCGCTACCCCAGGCAATGTCATCACTCGACTTGCGCTTGGGCAGGTTAGGCAACTGCGGCGGTTCTTCACCGTCGTAGAAGAGTTGATAGAGTGGGCATTCGAGGGCACGCGCCAGCTTCTCCAGCGTTTCGATGGCAGGGACAGTGTGTCCATTTTCAACGCGGGAGATGTAGCAACGAAGAAGGCCGGTACGTTTCTCGATATCACCCTGGGAGAGTTTCTTTTCCTCGCGCAGAGCGCGAAGACGGTCACCGATAATCATGAAGTGAGTATTCCACACTTGGTAAGATGGCACAAGTCGAAAATAGCGAGTGTGCGATGAAACGAATGTGTCTGTGGTTGGACAGCGGTGGGAAAATAGCGTAACCAAATAGAGATGGCTCGCGTCCCAAAACCAGTGGCAATTGCGCTGCCAGCGTTGGCTTCAGCGCCCGGGAAAGAATCCGCCCAGAAGGCGGATGACCGGGAGCTGGTTCGGCGCGCCCAGCACGAGGATAAGGAAGCGTTTGAGGTCCTCGTTGGGCGGCACCAGAGCCGTGTGTTCGCAGTAGCAGGAGGAATCCTGCGCAACAAAGAGGACGTCGAGGATATTGCGCAGCAAGTATTTCTGAAGGCGTACTTCTCGTTGAAGCGATTTGACCAGAGAGCGGCATTCAGTACGTGGTTGTACAAAATCACGGTGAATGAATGCTGGGACCTGCTGCGCAAGAGGAAAGTGCGGCCGCTGTTGCATGAAGCGGAACTGAGCGAAGAGCAGGTGCGGCAGTACCAGGCGTCGGAAGAAAAAACCGACGGAGCGCCGGATGTAAGCGATCGACTCGCGGCGCAGGAGCAGGTGGAGAAACTGCTAGAGTGCCTGGACGAGCGGGACCGGATGATGCTGATTTTGAAAGAAGTGCAAGGATTTTCAGTTGAAGAAATTGCGGATATCTTGGAGATTAATGGGAACACGGTGAAAGTACGGTTATTCCGAGCGAGGCAGAAAATTATGGATCGGATGAAGCGGAAGCAACGGGTAGCCGGTGCGTAATGAAATTGGAAAACAGGAATTGAGATAGAGAGGTGGCTTCGAGATGTTTAACTTGGGACCAACAAAGAACGGGGCTTGTGAGCGATTGCTGGAAGAACTGGAATGGGTGCCGGCGGAAAGCATTGAAGTAATCGCGCCGGACGATATTCTGCGAAGAATTTCGGAAGATAGCCAGCAGCACGCGCGGGTGTGCGTTAACTGCAGTGAAGCGGTGGAATTAGTGGTGGAGAGTCGAAATGCGTTGCGACCGCTGCGAGAGAATGGGACGGAGGCAGGTCCGTGGTTTACGACGCGAGTTATGCGCGCGATTGGAACGAAAGAAGCAGAGATTGAAGAGCGGCAGAATGGAGTGTGGGTGAGCGTGAGG
>JBAVNY010000609.1:0-3103 GCA_049691535.1 Candidatus Acidiferrum sp. | reverse complement strand
CTTGCAAACCATACGTGCGTCAGTCCACCCTGCTGCCGGCCCACCCACAATTCTCCTTTGCCTCCGCCGATCGAATAGACCACATCGTGACCGAGGCCGTCGTTCTCCAAATTTCCGTTCTTGTCACCCATCAGCCAGTGCAAACCACCGTCATACGGGGCGAACCAGGCGCGCTCGTCTTGATCCACAAAAACGGGGCCGCCACTTTCCGATTGCAGTCCACCCACCGAATAGGTGATGAACGCGCTGTCTCGCACCCGATCAATGCCAGCCGGACCGCCGAGCCAAATATTTCCTTCGCGATCCTCAAAAAGCGCGGTTACCATTGCGGCGCTCCGCAAATTCCCATTGTCTGTAGATATCCCATCCGCGTTCATGCGAATCAACCCGCGAGACGTACCAATCCAGGTGTTCGCATCGCGATCCCGGATCATCGAGAAGATCTCCCCGCTTCGCAACTCCGCGGGAACTCCCTCGCTGGTGACTTCTTTTCCATTCCAGCGGAGTAAGCCCCTCTCTGTTCCAATCCACAGGAATCCGTTGGCATCGGCCAACAGGCAATTGACCTTTCTGTTCGCCAACTCTTTGCCCGCCGAATTTATTTTGCCATCGCTCATATAGAAAAGACCCTTATCGCGCGTGCCCAGCCACAACTTACCGTCGCTGGTCTCCGCCATGGACAGCACCGCCGAATTCGGCTCCGCATAGCGATGAGGCGTAACGCCCGTGGCCCAACTCAAACGGCTGGAGAGTTCGTCGGCACCCGCCGGCGCGCCTCCAGTAGTAGCGCTTCCTTCGCCATTCTGGCTAAGAACTTCAAACTTGCCGCCACGATAGGTGAGCGGACCAAGTGCCAGCGACGAAAATAAAATCTTCCCGTCGCTTCGTCTTACCATCGACGTGATTCCAAACTCGGTCTCCTCGCGGCCAAGTTCGAATTTGCCGTCGTGATAGCGCAGAATTTTCGTGCTTTGTAACAGAATCCACAGATTGCCTTCCGCATCCGCCGTCAGCGCGCGTACCGGCCCAATGGGAAATGTTGTTGGCGTAGCTTGCGGGAAAGTGTGGAAGCTAAACCCATCGAAGCGGATCAGCCCTCTTTCCGTACCGATCCACAGATAGCCGTCCGGGGTCTGCGCGATATCCGTTACTGGGCCGCCCGTGAATCCCTTCTCACTTCCCCAGTGGTCCCGCATATATTGCGACAGCATTCGATGTGGATCGATTGCCTGGGCCGGCGACGCGCAGCAACACGCCACCGCCAGTCCGAAGAGAAACCCTTTCCAGCGCCATGGCGGATTCGCAATCGCATTAAGGAAGGTATTCAAATTTATCAACTACTACCTCAGTGTCTTTCTGCATCGGATTTGTTTCGCTGGCCACCACGTAAAACAAGAATTGAAACGTTTCTTGCCCCGGCGTAGGAACTCCTGACGTGAAGGCATGTTCCGAAACCACCCGCGCCCCCGCTTGCATCGACGCCCCGCGGACCGTCTTAAAACTCGCGCGCCCCGACTCCCAATGCATCGAATGTGTCAACGTGCCAGCTGGCGCGTTGAACGGACTGACATTCCCGGGCACATAAAAAGGCTGAATCCCGTATTGCGCGTTGTTCTTCACGGACGCGTCGCCCCATTTGCTCACTTCCATATCCATTTCGCGATAGTGCTGCTCGCCACCCCAGTCGTCAAACGTCGTCATACTGAAAACCGCGGCGGGCTCCAGCTTCGAAACATCGCGCACCGTTACGATGTACGTTCCATACCCCAGGCTGCGCGTCATCACCACTTCCGTGCACGACCACTTGTCGCCCTTCTTTTTCATGCGCAGATGCAGCGCGCCCTTGGCATCGGTCCACGCGTTGTCTCCGTCATAAAGGTTGTTCATTCCGCCGCGATCGCTGGCGATGGTCCGCACTTTCCAGTCATACCCGCTAAAATGCAGCGGTTTGGTCGGCGCCAGCGCCACCGTCCCAACGCCCTTTTCGATCTTGACCGCAACCACGGAACCGCCGGGCGTCGGCGCCACATCCAGCGTCGGTGGCGGATGATACGTCGGCTCCACTAATATCGCCGCATACTCGAATCCCAAATGTGTGTCGGTGCTCCAAGTGGAGTCGGCCTTAATCGGAATAAATGGTTTGTCCGGCCAGGGCTGCACCCACCACGGCCCGCTTCGCGCATAAACCACAATCTGCTGGCCCGGATGCGCACCGGTCACGCGACCAGAAATTGTATCCACTTTTTCTCGGCCACCCTGTGCTGCCGGCGGAATTTTGGTGAACTCAACGGTCGCGGCTTCACTCGGCGTCACTTGCGGGTGACAGGCACTCAACAGCCCACCCAGACTCAGCAACGCGATGTACGTGATCGTACGCGTGGAAGTGCCCAGGATGCGGCCTGCCGCAAGGAAGCTACTTACATAGAAAGGTCCGTGGACACACTGGGAGGACCTCCGTTGTTCAATCACGCGGCCTCCTACCGTCGCGCGTGCGGCTGGAATGTCCGGCACAAAAGAGCAATTCAGAGAGGCTGATTCTAACTCTTCCGCCGCGAAAAGTCTTTCCAGCCGAAGCCCCATCGTGGCACAGACATTCCTGTCTGTACTGTGCTCTGCTCCGCGTACCAACCTGTGGGCGAACGCAGTCGAGGCCAAGCAGGGCGTGCTTTCAGTTGGGTTATGAGTGTCACCGTGGACCGCTTTTTTGGCGACGAGAAAGATGAAGGCCAATAAGGTGTAAAATTGCAGTTGCCCATAATAAGGGACTCCCTTATTATGGGTGCATGAATATTACGCTGTCGCTGGACGAGAAGATCGTGAAGGAAGTGCGGAAGATTGCTGTAGAGCGAGACACCACGCTAACGGGCTTAGTGCGCGAATATTTGGAGAGGCTTGCGGCCGAAGCGGCTGCGACGGGGCAGAAACGGCGGGAACAAGAGGCGCTAGAACGCACCTTCCGGAAATTCCACTTCAGGATGGGGAAGCGGACGTGGAAACGAGCGGATCTTCATGAGCGCTCCTGATTTCCTGGACACAAATGTTCTGGTGTATGTGTACGACGACGGCGCACCGGCAAAACAGGTGGTGGCGCGGAAACTGTTGC
>JBAVNY010000608.1:0-1793 GCA_049691535.1 Candidatus Acidiferrum sp. | reverse complement strand
TACCAAAACAACGACCTCACCCGCCCGCGTTCGGGTGGCCCACCCTTTGTGCTTTTCAAAGGGTGGGGGTTTAGATCCAACTTCAACCGACCCTCATGGCCACACGGATGGTCGGCGCCAAAAAAATCCTCATCGTTCAATCCGCCGTTATGAGAACTTGTATAGAAAATGAACCGCCGCAAATTCCTGGGTCTCACCAGCGCCGCCCTAATTGGTCTCTCCCAAAAAAGTGACCGTCCAATCGCAGGCTCATTCGTAAACGATTCATTCCAAGCCGGCCACCTCCTACGCGATCGCGCAAGCTTTCCAGTTCCAAAACGCACCGAGAAAATCCCCATCGTCATCGTCGGCGGCGGCATCGCCGGCCTGAGCGCCGCCTGGCGCCTGCGCAAACGCGGCTTCGCCGATTTCGTTCTCCTAGAAATGAATGACGCCGCAGGCGGAAACGCACGCTGGGGCGAAAACGAAATCAGCGCCTATCCATGGGCCGCGCACTATGTGCCAGTGCCGGGTCCAAAAGCAATCTACGTGCGTGAGCTATTCGAGGATTTAGGTGTGCTACAAGGCGGACAATGGAACGAGCGCTATCTCTGCTTCTCCCCGCAAGAGCGCCTCTTCCTCTACGGCCGCTGGCAGGAAGGCATCGAACCCGCCATCGGACTAAAACCAAAAGATCGCGAACAATTTCAACACCTGGAAGACCTTTTCACTAAATATAGAGGTAGCGGAGAATTCACCATCCCGCTCGAACTCGGCCGCTCCGACCGTCTCGCAGATTTAGATCGCGTCTCGTTTTCCGAGTGGCTTCGCCAGCAAAATATCGATTCCCCGCTCGTAAACTGGTACATGAACTACGCGTGCCGCGACGATTACGGCGCTCTCGCCAAAGACACGTCCGCGTGGGCCGGCATCCACTATTTCTCCTCCCGCGAAGCCGAAGAAAAAGGCCCGCTCACCTGGCCCGAAGGCAACGGCTGGATCACGCGCCGCCTCCTCGAACGCGTGGGCGAAAACGTCCGCACCAGTCAGATGGTGCATCGCATTACTCCAGGTCCGCGAGGAGTGGCCGTCGAAGCCGGCGACACCCTATTCCAATCTGAATTCGTGATCTTCGCCGCTCCCACATTCCTCGCCACCTACATCGTCGACAATCTTCCGCCGCTTCACGATTTCACGTACTCGCCGTGGCTCACCGCAAACTTAACGCTCGATCGCTTGCCCGATGCGCGCGGCGCGGAGCCAACGTGGGACACCGTTTTCCTCGACTCACCGACGCTCGGATACGTAGACGCCACGCACCAGAGCATTCGCTCGCACATCGACAAAACCGTGTGGACCTTTTACTGGGCGCTAGCCGAAGGCGATCCTGCGCAAAATCGCCGACTCCTGCTGGACAAAAATTGGGCGTACTGGAAGGAAGCAATTCTTCACGACCTGGAAAGAGTTCACTCCGATATCCGGAGATGCGTTTCGCGCATCGATATCATGCGCATGGGCCACGCCATGGTCCGGCCCGTTCCGGGGTCGATTTTCTCAGCCGAGCGCCAGCGTCTGGCAAAACGCCAAGGCCGCATCTTGTTTGCAAATTCCGATCTCAGCGGAATTTCCATCTTCGAGGAAGCGCAATACCACGGCGTGAAATCCGCGGAAGAAGTTTTGCAACTCATCGAAGGAAAAAAGTAGATCCCATTGAGTTATGAGCACGCCCAAATCGGTGACCGTGTTCTGGGATGCCGATTCACGCTCGCATGTCACCCCGCCGATTCACGCTCGCATGTCATCCTGAACCTATC
>JBAVNY010000607.1:0-1682 GCA_049691535.1 Candidatus Acidiferrum sp. | reverse complement strand
GAAGAAGTGCTTGCCGAGGTACGAGAACGCGACAAACGCGATCGGGAACGCAAAGTCTCCCCGCTTGTGCGTGCTGTCGATGCCGTGCTGGTCGATAATACCGCCATGGACGCCGAAGAAACCGCGCGCCTCATCGTTTTCCTTGCTCACCAACGGCAAAAGTGAAATCCTCAAATCGGTCGTTAGCAGCGCCAGCGAGAAGCCGTAACTCCGGGTTCTAGTCGGCCAGCCGTTCCGTTGTTTGGAGTCAAATGAATATGCTTATTTCTCGTGCCGCAAATGTCTGTGTTGCTTTTTCAGTTCTTCTCGCCACGCCTCTGCTTGCGCTTGGTCAGGCTTCGAATGCGACCTCGGCGACGGTGCGAACAGAAGTCGTTCGCCAATTTCGTGCATTTCTTAGTGGTGATTGGAAACGCTGGATGCACGAATACCCTGAAACCGCGACGGGCGTCGGCTATCCCGGCGAAAATCGGCGCTGGACGGATGAATCGATCTCCGGGTTCGAAGCTCGTGTCAAACACCTTCGCGAAAGCCTCGCCACGCTGCAGCAAATCAATCGGGCCTCTCTGCCTCCGCGCGAGCAACTAAACTACGACCTTTACAAAGAGCTTTTAGAAACTTCCGTCGAAGGCCTGCAGTATGGCGATGATCCCTTCCCGTTTCGTGGAGTCGTCCCGTCGAATCGATGGATGCCCGTGAATCAAATGTATTCGCCACCGCTCGGAGCACCCGACACGATTGCGTCCATGCCGCACGAGAAAATCTCGGATTATGAAGATATCCTTGCGCGCCTTGAAGCGCTTCCTCCCGTGGTGGAGCAAACGATGGCCGACCTTCAAGAAGGTGTGAAGCGCGGCTACACGCCACCTAAGGTCACCATGCGCAATGTGCCCAAGCAAGTGGTGGACACAATTCCCGCGGATGCGATACGCAGCCCGCTGCTCCAGCCCTTTCACGAATTTCCACCAGCCATTTCTGAAGCCGACCGCGCTGCACTCTCTAATCGCGCAAGACAAATTTATTCTTCGCGAATAGTCCCTGTTTACCAGAAATTTCACGACTACTTGGTTTCCACTTATATTCCCGCATGCCGCGAAGACATTGCCGCTACAGCGCTACCGAACGGCGCCGCGGCTTATGCCTTTCACGTTCGCTGGCAAACGACGACGAATCTAACGCCACAACAAATTCACGAGATCGGCCTCTCTGAAGTGAAACGTATCCGCGCCGAGATGGACAAGATCATTCAGTCCACCGGTTTTAAGGGGAGCTTTCACGACTTCACGGATTTTCTTCGCACCGATCCACAATTTTACTTCGACAAGCCCGACGATCTCGTCAATGCGTACCGGGTGATCGCCAAGAAGGTTGATCCGGAACTCGCGCATGAATTTGGCAAGCTACCTCGGTTACCGTACGGCGTTATTCCCGTGCCCGATTTCAAGGCGCCGTCGCAGACCACCGCGTACTATCAGCCGGGAGCGCCTTCGGTGGGGCGTGCAGGCTACTATTTTGTGAATACCTACAAGCTGAATGCGCGCCCTAAATGGGAAATGGAGGCTCTCTCGCTGCACGAATCTGTTCCTGGTCATCACCTGCAGATGTCTCTAGCCCAGGAAATGGAAGATGTACCCGAGTTTAGGAAAAATCTGACGTACTCGGCATACGTTGAAGGGTGGGGG
>JBAVNY010000606.1:0-8176 GCA_049691535.1 Candidatus Acidiferrum sp. | reverse complement strand
AACTCTGTTCCAGGATGACCTTGCGCGATGTCCGCAAGTCCCGACAACGGCCCAAACGAAAACATGAATGTCTGCGTGCCATTGGCCATCGTCGAATAGCCATCTCCGCCGGAAACCTGTTGGCACTTGATTGCGCCGTTCACGTTCTTCGTCGGCGCATAGAACCCATTGCCGTTGAGCGCAAGAACCGTCGGACCGGTGTACGCGGGCTCGGCATTGTTATTGTTGAGACTCGACGGATGCGTGATCGTGTTGGTGGGACACTGCACCCTAAACGACTGCGCGCTCGCGGGCAGCGCCGCTAGACCGCCCAACACCGCGAGACACATAAGCATTCCAAATTTCTTACTCGCCATACGTCCTCCTGTTCCGCCGCCCCCGACGTTCATTTCTTGTTTGCTCATTCCACCGCTCCCAAATTCTTGCCCTTACCGACATCCTGGGCTCCAAGAAACTACAGCCCGATCTACGCAGCGTCTTTGACCCAGAGCAAACCCCGAGGCAATTTCCGCGGAACACTTGTTAGCACTTGCCTGTTCTCCCGAACTTGGCACGCCCATTTGCTCATGACCCCATTTTTTAGTCTTTGCTCACTAGCAAGCACTTCGCGGGAAATGTGACCGGTCGGTCGAATCAGCAGGTTTTTGCAAAATGGAAAATTAACAGGAGTGTAGAATTATCAACTGGTTTACAACTTCAATTTCCGCCGCTCTTGTAGCACAGCCAATCTTGGCTGTGCTCTTGGGTTGTTGCGCACAAAAGTACTCTTTACAGCCCGAAAATTGCCAGTTCGTGAAAAACTCTTGCTATGGAGTGCCTGAAGATTATCGCCGCGGCATCGCCGCTTTCCAAGTCCAACGCGTACCCGCCAATTCCGCTTCTTCTGGCAACGTCACAGGTTCCAACACCTCCGCCTGCCGCAACTCTTTGCTGTGAAATCCCCACCGCCATGCCTCATAAATCGCGGGATACACCAGCAATTCCAGCAGAAACGACGTAAAAATCCCGCCCACCATCGGCGCCGCAATTCGCTTCATTACATCCGAACCCGCTCCCGTCGCCCACATGATCGGGAACAGCCCCACGCAAGTCGTCGCAAACGTCATGAATTTCGGACGCAACCGCTTCGCCGCGCCCTGCACAATCGCTTCACGCAAATCTCCGAGACTGTTCAATCGACCTTCGCGCTTCGCTTCGTCGTACGCCAAATCCAGATACAGCAGCATGAATACGCCGGTCTCCGCATCAATTCCCAGCAATGCGATCAATCCCACCCACACCGCCACACTCATGTTGTAGCCGGCGAAATACAAAAACCAGATCGCGCCCACTCCGGAAAACGGCACCGCCAGCAACACAATCGTCGTTTTCGCGATCGATCCCGTGTTGATGAACAGCAGCAGGAAAATCAAGAACAGCGTGATTGGCACCACCAGCTTCAGCCGTTCCTTCACCCGCTGCATCGATTCGTATTGCCCGCTCCAGGCCAGCGAGTAGCCAGTCGGCAATTTCACGCGGTCGCGCAGTAGTTGGTTCGCTTCCGCCACATAGCTTCCCGGATCGCGTCCAGCGATGTCCACGTAAACGTAGCCGGTCAGCAATCCATTTTCGTTGCGGATCATCGATGGCCCGCTGGCCACCTTAATTTCCGCCAAATCGCTAACCGGCACTTGCCGCTGCCCTCTTGCTGGCACCGGAATTCTGCCCAGCGCCCCAATATCGCTGCGGAAATCTCGCTGGTAGCGCACGTTCACCTGATAGCGTTCCTGTCCCGCCACCACTGTGCTGATGTTGTCTCCGCCAACCGCGTTCTCCACCACGCGCTGCGCGTCTTCGATGCTGATCCCATAACGCGCCAACCGTTCGCGGTCCCACTGCAAATCCAGAAAATGTCCTTCTGCCGTGCGTTCCGCAAGAACCGTTCGCGTTCCCTTCACCGAATGCAGCAAAGTCTCCACTTCCCCGCCGATTTCCTGAATTTGCTGCACATCCGATCCCGCGATCTTTAATCCCACCGGCGTCCGAATTCCGGTGGTCAACATATCGATGCGCCCACGAATCGGCATCGTCCACGCGTTGTTCACACCAGGAATCTTCAGCGCCGTATTCATCTCGCTGACTAACTCTTCCGTGGAAATCGTATCCGGCGTGATGTGCCGCAGGATTTTCTTCGCCCAGTTTGGTGACCATGACGAATACCAGGTATCTACCTGCCGCCATTCCGACCGCGGGTTCAGCGTAATCACCGTTTCCAGCATCGACAGCGGCGCAGGATCAGTCGCCGTCTCCGCTCGGCCAGCCTTGCCAAGCACGTGATTCACTTCCGGGAATTGCTCGATGATGTGGTCCGTCACCTGTAGCAATTGCCCAGCCTGCTGAATCGAAATTCCCGGCAGCGTCGTGGGCATGTACAAAATCGTGCCTTCATCCAGCGGCGGCATCGATTCCGATCCCAATTGGTAAAACACCGGAATCGTCAAGACCACCAGCGCCGCAGCCGTTCCAATCACCAGCCACTTCCACCGCAACGTCCAGCGCACCACCGGCTCGTAAATTTTAATCAGTGGCCGGCTGATGGGATGCTCTTCTTCCGATCGAATCTTCCCAATCAGCACCGCATTCGCGATCCGGCTCAGCCATTCCGGACGAAAGTCAAATCGCTCCACACGCGTCAGCAGCAACCGCAGCGCCGGATCCAGCGTAATCGCCAGCAACGCCGCAATCACCATCGTCAGCGTCTTGGTGTACGCCAGTGGACGAAACATCCGGCCTTCCTGCGCCTGCAACGTCAGCACCGGCAGAAACGACACCGCAATCACCAGCAGCGCAAAAAATGTCGTCCCCGCTACCTCCTTGATCGCGCCAATCATCACGTCGCGCCGGTCGCCGGTGCGTCCGCCCTTCTCCCACAACTCCAATTTTTTATGCGTCTGCTCCGCCACCACAATCGATGCATCCACCAACTCACTGAACGCAATCGCCACGCCCGCCAGCGACATGATGTTTGCGCTGATTCCCATGTAATGAAATGGAATGAACGACAGCAGCACCGCGATCGGCATGGTGGCAATCGGAATTGCCGCGCTGGGGAAATGCCACAAAAACACCAGAATAATCAGCACCACAGTGACGACGACCTCGAAGATCGTCTCCTTCACCGTGCCAATCGTGTTTCGAATCAGTTCCGACCGGTCATACACCGGCACAATCTTCACACCCGCCGGAAAGCCAGGTTCAATCTCTTTAATCTTCGCCTTAACCCGGTCCACAACTTCCAGCGCGTTTTCCCCGTCGCGCATCACCACAATTCCAGAAACTGTTTCGCCCGCGCCATTCAGGTCCGCCAACCCGCGTCGCAGGTCTGGGCCCACCACCACTTGTCCCACATCTTTGATTCGAATCTGCGAACCCGTCTCGCTCACACTCAACGGAATATTCGCGAAATCCTCAATCGTGCGCGCATACCCGCGGCCGCGCACCATATACTCCGTTCCGCCAAACTCCAGCAGCCGCCCGCTCGATTCGTTATTTCCTCCGCGCACCGCCTCCACCACGCGGCTCACCGGAATTCCATACGCGCGCAAACGATTCGGATCCAGGTTCACCTGATATTGCCGCGTGTATCCGCCAATCGGCGCAACCTCCGCGACTCCCGGCACCGACCGCAAGTAGTAACTCAAATACCAGTCTTGATACGAGCGCAGGTCCGCAAGGCTGTGCTTCCCGGTGGTATCCACCAACGCGTACTGATAGACCCAGCCAAGCGCCGTCGCGTCCGGTCCCAGTTCCGTCTTCACGCCTTCCGGCAATCGCGGCCCCACGCTCGACAAATACTCCATCACTCGCGAGCGCGCCCAATAAAGATCCGTTCCCTCCGCAAACACCACGTAAACGTACGAGTACCCGAAATCAGAAAAGCCCCGCACCGTTTTTACCCGCGGCGCTCCCAACATCGCGCTCACGATTGGATAGGTAACCTGATCTTCGACAATGTCCGGGCTGCGGTCCCAATGCGAATAGATGATGACTTGGGTGTCGCTCAAGTCCGGCGTGGCATCCAGCGGCAGCGTCCGCATCGCCCACCAGCCCGCGATGCACGCGATCGCCACCGTGGCCAGGACTGCCAGCTTATTCCTGACCGAGAAATCGATGATTCTGTTAATCACCAACCGCACCCTGATGTTTTTTCAACGCTTCGGCGGGATTGCTCTGAAACTTCTCCTTACACTTCGCGGAACAAAAATAATAAGTCGACCCGTGATACGCCACCGTGTTTCCGGTCTTTGTGGCCTTCTCTGCATCCGTCGCCATACCGCAACTCGGATCAATCACGCTCTTCGCTTTCGCGCTAGATCCGCTCGTCGCAGCCGCAGACTTGTCTCCGCTTGGTGCCGATACAGGCTTCACAGCGGGAGCGTTCAGCCGGCTCTCCGAATCCACCAAAAATGTTGCCGCCACCACCACTCGCTCGCCCGGCTGCACTCCATCCAGAATCTCAACGCGCTCGCCGATGCGCGAACCGGTCTTCACTTCACGTGGCTCAAAAATTCCTTCACCTTTCTCCACGTATACTCGCGCGTGCGCTCCGGAATCCACCAGCGCGTCCACGGGCACGGTCACCGCGGCTTGCATCCGCACCGGCATGTTCACGTCCACCAACATCTCTGGCCGCAGCTCAAATTTCGGATTGTCCACTCCCAGGCGAATCTTTACCGTCCCACCACCCACTTGAGATTCCGGCAAACTGTCGCTGATGCGCGCCGTCATCGGCCGGCCCTTGTCGCTCAGGGTAATCTGCGCAGTTCCACCCGGTCGCAGGTACGACGCTTCTTGTTCATCCACTTCTGCGATTACCCACACGCGGCCCAGATCCGCAATCCGGTAAAATTCCGTGTCGCGCTCGAAGTGCTGCCCCGTCGTGATATTCCGCGCCAGAATAAATCCATCCACGGGCGCCACAATGTCAATCGTCTCTGGGAGTTGCCGCTCTTCCGCAATGTGCTTAATCTGCACGTCGCTCATACCCAGATTGCGCAGCCGGTCCGTGTACCCTTGCAGGCTGCTCACGCCCTGCTTCGAAAGCGCTCCAGGAAACGGCATCGTCCTCGATCCATCGCCGCCTGTAGATCCCGGCACTCGTTCCGTAGCCGCCAGAAATCCCGAAGCTGTCGCCAGGAAATCCGGCGAATAAAATTTCGCCAGTGTCTGATCCTTCTTCACGTGCGTTCCCACAGAGTCCTGGGAAGTTTCGCGAATATATCCATCTACTCCGGCATTCAGCCGGTACACGCGCGTGTCTTCGGGAACAACTCGCCCGACGACATGCACTACGCGATCGCCCCCGCTTTTTTCCACCGCAGCGCTACGAATCCCCAGCAACTGCCGCGTGCTTCCATCAATGCTCACCGCGCCAGGCGCCAACCCTGCCGTACGAGAAAATTCCGGTGCGCTCTTCACGTCCTCGGCGTAAACCGCCTCAAGCTGCATTCCACAATCCGGCGCTATGCCTGGCTTGTCTGATTTGTACGCGGGGTGCATCGGGTCCACGTAATAAAGTACGTGCCGGCCAGCCTTGCTACCGGCTTGCGGTTGCGAATGGTAACGGCCCGCTCCATATGCCACAGCGAGCGCTGCCACCACCGCCACTCCGAATCCAATCCGCCGCACATTACTCATTCCAAGCTCCGTCCGTTTCGTGTCGCATCGCTAACTCGCCTCTCGGCAGAGAGTAGTTGAGTCTGAATGATCAATCCGGGAGATCGCTCTGTCTTTGCTCCTGCGCAAATGGAATAGTACGAGCCCAACTTTCGAAACCGGCCCACCTGGTTTTGGTTGACCTGTCTCCTTGCACGTTCAATGCAATCGCTCCGCCAAGGCGCGCTAAGCCACAAAGAACGGCCTTCAACCCGCCCAAATATTGAGTAGAAATGACTTACGGAGAACCTGGTGAGGAAAACCCGCGGTTTGTTACCTTCGTTGAGCAGGGCCCGGAACCGCAGCCTGCTTTTCTAACTATCCGTCCGGATTACTTCGAAATCAGCTTAATGAACCTTTTGTTCCTTTATTGAGGAAACATTCAGGATGAGCCGGTCGCCCGTCTCCACTCCTTGCTTGTGCACCAATTTTCCAACTGCCTCCACCCGCTTGTCCTGCAATCCTTCGATTTTCGTTGGGTCGCGAAACGCTGCATCCACCGAATGCTTGCCCTCTAGTGTCACGTCCGGGTCAAGTTGAATGGCCATCCCGTCGACTCTCCCCCAATCGCCATCACCCGCACCAACTTCCCTTGTACCGTAACCTTCTGTTTCTGCGGCTCAGCCGTCGCGCTAAGACACAGCAACAAAAGAGCCACGCAAATGCTTACTTGACGCATTCTCATTTCAGCGCTTCTCCTCCATACCCTCTGACGGTCCGCGAGCCGCAATAGCTCTCATCACTTCTTGGCCATCATTCCTTTAATTAACCGGTATACCACCAGCAGCACGATCGCCCCGATCACCGACATAATAAATCCTGCCGTTTGGCCCTCGCGGTACCACCCCATCGCCTGCCCCAAATACGTCGCCACAATCGATCCCGCAATTCCCAACGCCATGGTTATCCAGATTCCGCCAGGATCTTTTCCCGGCATCAACAGCTTCGCCACCGCTCCCACGATGAGCCCAATGATCAAGTCCCGCAAAAGGCTAAACATTTGTGCTCTCCTCTTCCGATCTCCTCTGCGCTTCCTCAGCGTCTCTGCGTTATCCTTATTCCTTATTCTTTCTCGAACCCATAAACGGCGCTCGGCACCGTTTAAGTGCCGAGCGTCTTCTCATTCTTTATTCTTCTTTTTTCCACGAAACGAACTGCTCAGCTCAGGCCTGCCGCTGCCGTTCCGCCACCTTCGCCAGCGCAATCGACAGCGCCGCTCCGCCCAGCGTCTTCACCAGTGTGGTGTGCTGTGCGTAAAAGCTGCTGACCGTTTCTACCACCGAAGGATTGGCGTTCTGTGCGTGCGTTGCCAACTGCTGCACCGCCTCCGGCGACAATTGCTGCGCCTGCTCTGCAGTCAATTGCGGCTTCCCCGCTCCTCCGAGCATTCCGGCGAGGCCCGCTCCCGACAGCACCTGCGTCAGCATCGCCGGGCTAACCGACGACAACAGTTGGTTCACCATCCCTGCCTTCTGGTCGCCACTCGAGTTATTAAACAGCGTCGATAGCATTTGTCCAAACGCCGGCGTCTTGTCCGAATTAAACGCAGCGGTCAGACCTTCTGCGATCGCACTCTGCGGCGCGGCTTGCGCCACTTCATCGAAATGCGCGTGAACATCCGGCGCAGCCTGGGCCGCGGCCGCCGTTCCACCCGATGTGTATTGCCTCAGCAAACCACTCACCTTATCTGTCCAGCTCATCATTCCTCCTTGTCATTCTTGTATACGTTCTGTCGAGTGCTTCGCGTCTAAAATTGCATCAATTTACGGAATGATCAGATTCGTTCCCACTTTTACTTTGTCCGGATCGGTCAGCTGGTCTTTGTTCGCTTCAAATATCTTCATGTACTTGTTGGCGTCGCCGTAAAACTCCTTGCTGATCTTCGACAAGCTGTCACCGGGCTGCACTGTATACGTCCGTGCTGCTGCTGGCGTGGGTGCTCCGCCCGCTGTAGCCGCTGCTGCTGCCGGTGCCTGAATGTCTGCGGTCAGATCGGAATAGCTGGGGTCCACCAACTTGATCTGATCCCAAACTTTGTTCTTCAGGTCCGCCGAAGGCGCCGTCGCCCGAATTAACAGCTTGTCGCCTTCCATATTTACGTTTTGCAGTTGCACTCCCTGCGACTGAATAAAATTCAGCACCGACTGATATTTCGCTTTTAGTTGTTCAAATCGATCTGCCATGACTTTCTCCTCTGTATTTGAATTGATCCAAACTCGCTACTGCGGTAGCACCTCAGGAGGGCCGGCCGGAACAAACTGCTAGGCGCCGTTTCAAACCACACGTGCGCCTGCATTCTCGCCAGTCCTTCCTGGAATCAGAAATAACCTCGATTCTCGGAATCGCTCACCGATTTCTCTCCTTGCCTGGAGATAACCGCGCCGCGCTGTGTGCTCGCGGTAAAGAAATCGCAGCGCGATTCTCATCGCGGCACACTTCGTAGCTGGTTAATAGGCCGAACGGCTAGGTCGTGGAGGCGGAC
>JBAVNY010000605.1:0-12727 GCA_049691535.1 Candidatus Acidiferrum sp. | reverse complement strand
TGTCTGAGGAGTCGCTGTCGCCATCTGCACCCGAATTCGCACCGCACTATACACGGACGCGCGCTGAAAACCAAACAAAATATGAGGGATAGGGGAGAAATGCCGGTTCCAAATAAGGAAAATACTGGTACGATTGCTAAACTTCTATCTAAACGTATCATTTTCAATGAGTTACACAATAATTAGCCGTCTGCCACGGCTATTGGCGCGTTCCAACTGGCCAATCGCTCAACCGGCCGCAATTACCTTAAACCGCCACTTCCACGAAAATATCGACGCCACGGACCTCGGTGCGGTAGCAATCCACGCCGACCGAAGGATTCTGCAGCGATTTCCCGTTCGTCACGTCAAATTGCCAGCTATGCCACGGGCAGGTCACCGCTTTTCCTTCCATCATGCCTTGGCCCAAGGGCCCGCCATGATGCAGGCACAGATTGTTGATCGCGTAAATTTTGCCTTCCACATTGGCGAGTGCAATCGCCCGGCCTTCCACGGAGAATTCCCGCACCGTTCCTGGTGGCAGTTCTCCGACCTTCACTGTCCTCACAAACGCCATGGTTCTCCCGATGTAGTGCTAGATTCTACTGGCTCCGTCTAACTCGTGACACGGATGGCCAGTCTTCTTCTGCCCCCGCTGCCAACCCAAGCTGAACTCAGCGGCGACCCGTTGCGCCTATCTGACATCCGATATCTGATATGTGATAACTAACACCCGCCTCACCGCGGCTCCGGCACCTGCGCCACCATCACGCTCTTCTTAAACTCTTCCACCATCTCCGGCTTCAACCGCACTTCCGTCGGCCGCTTCGCCAAGGTCATGTCATCGATCTTGTCTTGCAGCTTCAGCAGCGCGTAGAACAAAGCTTCCGGCCGCGGCGGGCAGCCCACCACATACACATCCACCGGGACGATGCGATCAACGCCCTGCAAAACCGAATACGCGTTAAACGGCCCGCCCACGCTCGAGCACGCTCCCATCGAAATGCACCACTTGGGATCCGGCATCTGCTGCCACACCCGTTGAATCACTTGCGCCATCTTCAGCGTCACCGTGCCAGACACAATCATCAAATCCGCTTGTCGCGGCGAAGGCCGAAACACTTCCGCGCCAAAACGCGCCATGTCAAAGCGCGCGGTCGTCGACGCGATCATCTCGATCGCGCAACACGCCAGCCCAAACGTCAGCGGCCACAGCGAACTTTTCCGCGCCCAGTTGAACACGTAGTCCACCGACGTAATCAGCACATTTTTTTCGAATCGCTGGTCGATCACGCCCACAGTCGCGCCCCGTTTCCGCTTCTCCGCGAAGTATATCCCCGCCCCATCGCATCGTCAAAACACGCGCGCCATTCGACCATTAGGTCCGGAACGCAGTTTCAGCGGTTAGCGATACAACCGACCTTCGTTCTTAGGACTGGAATGAATGATCGCCGTCTCGGCGTCTTACGCATGTTGGACCTCGCTGGCCGTGGCACTGCCAATCAAGGTTGGCTCTTCGGGGTAGACTTCTGATCCAGCCAACGTTGCCCAACATTTCTAACTAATGCCTGGCGCCGCTTGTTGCCAAGAGCGTCCGATAACGCCATTCCACGCAACTCTGCTTAATAGGCATTCCGCTAAAGCGATCGCAGAAATCCAGGATAGCCTTTTGTCTGATGCCGCGAGCGCGCCGAACCTCTCGATCACCGTGTTCGCCTCGGAAGGCCCGTAACAACCTGTGGCGTGTTCGCTATCGCAATCGCGGGCGTGAGATTCGTGCGCGCGAATCGCTTGCAGCAGATCATTCGTACGCCCGTCGTGCAAGAAGAACATCCGCTGCCCCACGCCCCACAGCGACGTAGTACGAAACATATCTCCGGTGGCCAGGCCCTGAGTGATATCGTCCGCCACCCAATTCGTTGATCCCGCGCTTTCCGCATATGTGCTGATGGGATTGGGCCGAAAAAGTGAAGCGCTCCAGTGACTCGAAGAATCCCTCCACGAGCACTCAACCGCCCTTACTTCGCTGAAGGTCAATTCCCTTATATGACCCGCTTCGCTCCGAGCCGCAATTCGCCGCTCTGCTACGCGCAGTTCATCTCTCGCAGTAATCGCCTCAAATTCGCCAACGACCACGTCGACGGAGCACCCTGCGAGAACTAGCGCGAGTAGCATTGAGATCAGCAAGTCCAGCGTAGCAATATTCTGACTCCTTGGCGCCCGGCCGTCGACAGTATGCTCGTCCGGCCTATTTTTGTGGAGCGCCGGCGCTTACTGCTTTTGGAGACAATTCTTCCGGCATGCGCGAATAGTCCGGGAAGTTGCCGTACAGCTTTTCGTCGGGCTCGCCTTGGGTTACCGCCAACACCAGATATTTGCCTCCAACGAAGCAGCCTTTCCACGATTGCCCCACGCCGCCAAACACTTCGTCGCGATCGCCTCGTGACTTCACCGAATTAATACCAACTTTAAAGCCGCGCAACTCGCTGGCCACCCGCTTGGCAATTTTCGGATCGTCGCACGCAATCGAAGACACCAGCGCGCCATTCGACACGTTCATCTCCGATACCAACTCCTCGATGTGGTCCACCACCACAATCGTGTCCAGCGGTCCGAACGGCTCGCTGTGATACAGCCGGCAATTCTTAGGAATATTCAGCAGCGCTGCGGGTCCTACGTAGGCGGACACATCCTGATTGGGGAAGAACATGCTTTCCTGCACGCCGCCTTCGTACAAGCTGATCGCCCCTTTGCCCAGCGCCTCCACATACAGCACGCGCAGTTCTTCCACTTTCTTGCTGTTGATCAGCGGGCCAAAATCCAGCTTGGGCAGAGCATCGCTTTCCGATTCCACCATCACCGGATTTCCATAACGCAAACTGCGCAGCACCGGCAGGTACATTTCCAGAAATTGCGGAAACAATTCGCGCTGCACCACATACCGGACATACGCCGTACACCGCTGCTTGCCGTAGTCAAAGCCCTTCTTAATCTGCTGCCCCAGGTTCGCCCAATCGGAAAATTGCCACACGCCATACGTATTTACGCCTTCCATCTCCAGCATGTAGCGCTTGTTTTCGTCGTACAGGGTCGAGGCAATCACCCCGCCATTCGTTTTTCCGCCCACAAACGCCAGGCAATCCACAAATTCATTGCGCACCAGCGCCTCGCTCAGTTGTCCGCCAGAGCCGCTCACCAGCGATACCGGTAAACCGCAACGCCGCGCCACCGCGTGCGCCACAGTCAATGCATACAACCCACCATCCGTCGGCGTTTTCGAAATGGTGGAATTTCCCGCCAGCACCTGCACCAGCACCGCATGCATCAGCACCGACAGCGGATAATTCCACGACGCAATGTTGGAAATCAGCCCGAGCGGCGCGCGTTTGCCCAGCATACCTTCGATATTGTCGACGTACCATTCCACGCCGCTGATGCAGCGGTCGATGTCCGTCAACGCCTGCGCATACGGCTTGCCGATTTCCCACATCAGCAGCAGCGCGATCAGCTCTTTTTGCTTTTTTAGGCCGGCGAGACAGTCCGTGACGCGGCGGCAGCGTTCATCCAGGTCCGCCTTAGCCCAGTGCGACGCTTCCGACTTCGCGTATTTCACCGCGCTGCGAGCGGCTTCGAGATCGATCATAGGAATGCGCCCGAGGCTGCGCCCATCTATGGACGATTCGTAATGGCGCCCGAAGCCCGGCTCTTTCCACTCGCCTTCCATCAAGTTCAGGACGCGCCCCTCGGCATCAAACGCTTCGGGCGCTTCCGTCTTCAATTTTGCAGACAAACTACCCCATTCGGCTGCAGGCGCAATTAATGGCATGCTCGGCCTCTCCTCTGAACCAGTGGTGGATTATAGACCTGCCGCAATCGCGCTGCGCCCATAGTTTTGCTTATCGCGCATAGCGCCCGCCGTTATGCCAGCAGGTTGGGACTTCGGTGATTAGTCGCAAAAGTTGTTGCCGTGCGGCTTCGGCGGTTTCGCGACCCTACAGAAGCGCCTTCACCAAATTACGGCCGCTGCGTTTCGCTTCGTACAGCATCTGATCGGCTTTGCGCACCAACACGCTGAAGTCCTGATCATCCTTGCCCGTGCTTCCCGCCACGCCAAAACTCGCAGTGACATGCACGCTCTGCCCCTGCAGCGGAAACGATAACGCCGCAAATTGCTCCCGGAAGCGATTAATGGTCGTCTCCACATGCGCGGCTTCCACATGCGTAACCACCAGCAAAAATTCATCGCCACCCAAACGCCCGCACATATCCGACGCCCGCATATTTTTCTTCAGCACGTGCGCAAAGGTCTTCAGCACAATGTCGCCCGCGTCGTGCCCATAAGTGTCGTTGATGCGCTTGAAATTGTCGATGTCGCCTACCACCACCCACAACGGAAAGCCGTGCCGCGATGCACCTCGCAACTGCTTCGATGCCCATTCTTCAATCGCGCGACGATTCGGAAGTTCCGTCAACGAATCCGTCCGCGCCGCCTCTTCCAGCCGCTGGCTCTTCGCCGACAACTCGCGATTCAGATCGATGATGCGCCGCCCCACGCCAATCCGTGCCAGCATTTCGCCGGGATCAAACGGCTTGGTCAGATAATCATCCGCGCCCGCCGCCAGCCCCTTCACCACATTTCCCTTTTCCGTGTTGCTGGTCATCAGAATGATGTAGGTGTATGGCTGCGTCGCGTCCGCACGAATGCGCTGGCACAACTCCAATCCTGAAAAGTCCGGCATCATCCAGTCCGTCAAAACGATGCTCGGCAAATGCTGCTGAAACAGAGTCAGCGCTTCTTGCCCGTTGCTCGCAAAAATCAGTTGGTACGCGTCCTGCCCCGACAGCACCTGCTCGACGAGCTTCCGCTGCACGGGCGAATCGTCCACCACCAGCACTGCGTATTTGGACGCGAGCAGACTCATTCGTATCGCCGCTTTCCATAGCCGAAAACCAAGCAGACTTGTCCGGGGATCTGGGACACTTCTTACTAATTTAACAAACGTATCTAACGGAATATCACAGCGCTAGGTGAAAGAGGCGAAAGAGATACCCTTAGACTTGCGGATACCGATGCAATCGGGTGCAAAACTCAGGGTTTCCTGCCGCACACCAGCAGCGCGCCTTCCGCTTTGAACGCGTGTATCTCCGCGGCATCCTTAAACCAGCGACCGGTATATACCTCCGGCGAGGGCGACAGATCGACAATCCGTGCGTGCGCCACATCGGTGAACCCCACCCCGCGAAACAATTCCGACCATTCCTCCGCGGAAAGCAGATGCGTGGGAACCGCCAGCAATTTGCCCCACTGGTGGCAATACGGATTGTCGCGATAATAATTGATGAGCACCCACGCCGAACCGCCTTCGCGCAGTACCCGGTAAATCTCCTTCAGCCCAGCAGCGGGATCGGGCCAGTAGTATGCCGACTCCACAGATACCGCACGCGTGAAGAATTGCGCGTTCCATGGAATTTCCCCAACTTCGCCTGTAACAAATAGCAAATTGTGATGATCGGAACTGTTACGCCGCGCCACGCGAATCATCGCATCCGCAATGTCCATGCCCACCACGCGACCCTCCGGAACCATCTCTGCCAAACGCCGCGACAGCCAGCCCGACCCGCAGCCCACATCCAGCACCGTGTCCGCAGCTGCCAGCCGCATCTTCTCTAGCATCGGCAGCGTGATCGGCAGATGGTCCTGCTCCATTCCTTCGCCGCGCCCCGCCTCCGCCCAGCGGTTGAACTCCTCGCGCAAAGCCTGGTCTTGGTGCGAGTGCTGCGTCACAGTTTCACCTCGACTAGATTGTAGCGCCTGCGTAAGAAAGGACGCCGGTGTACAAAACCAGCGCCCAAACACCCTGTCATTATTTTTGGAAAATTTGTTACACCACGCGGCCACAGCCGGGGCAGAAATGAGCGCCTGCCGGGGAAAGCGAGCCACACTGGCAGCAGAAACGCCCAGCGCCGATCGGCACATAGTGCACCGCCGCACGCGGTTCAGCAGCGCACGCCCAGACCAGCGCGATAATCCAGCCAATCACCGTCCACCCAAAAAGCAGGTTCACCACGAATATGCCCACCGCGTCAGGCTTATGACGCCCTACGATACTGGGCAGGAAATACAGCAAAGTAAAAGCAAGAATGTGCAACACGGAAGCACCTCGCCAAATGCCGCCGGCGCGCAGGTCAGCGTACCCACTCGCCGCTTCACTTTAAGATACGCAACCGCCCGCCAATATGTTTCCGGCCAGCGAGCCATGCAGCCAGCTCCAAACGAGCCCAGACCGCCCAACCGTCATCCCGACCGGAGAGTCGCGCAGTGTGCGGCTCGCAGCGGAGGGATCGTGGCAATACGCAAGCCCCTTCTCCCGACACCGATTTCAGGCGATTCTAGGACCTCCTCCAATTTCTTCTTCCGATATAACGCTTCGGTCTATAATTCCATCCCATCAGGAATCCAGCCACATGTATCCAGCGCAGCCGAGAGGGAAACGCTATGACCAGTTTCTTTGTAAACGGAAAACAAGTGCAGGTGGACGTCGATCCTTCCACTCCGCTTCTGTGGGTGCTGCGTGATTCGCTGGGAATGACCGGCACGAAATTCGGCTGCGGCATGGCGCTTTGCGGAGCCTGTACCGTGCACCTCGACGGCAAAGCGATTCGCTCCTGCGTCTCCCCACTTTCCCGCGTCGAAGGCCGCCATGTCACCACCATCGAAGGGCTCTCCGACAATCTCTCGCACCCGCTGCAAAAAGCCTGGATAGAAATTGACGTGCCGCAATGCGGCTATTGCCAGTCTGGTCAGCTCATGAGCGCCGCCGTTTTGCTGGCCGAAAATCCCAAGCCCACCGATAAGGATATCGACGAAGCGATGAGTGGCAACATCTGCCGCTGCGGCACCTACCCAAGAATTCGCCAGGCCATTCACCGTGCTGCCGAACTCGCCGGCGATCGGAGGGGCAAATGAGCGCTCCGACCATGGTTACGCGCCGTAGCTTCATCAAGACCGGAGCGGCCGTTGGTGGCGGACTGCTGGTCACTCTGTACGCGCCAATCCCGAACGATGCAAAGTCCGCCGCGCACGCGGGAAGTGACGCAATGGCTGCAGACCAAAGCAGCGTAGCGGTCAACGCTTTCGTGCGCATCGCGCCCGACGAAAGTGTCACGGTAATCTCGGCACACTCGGAAATGGGCCAAGGCATCTACACTTCCCTGCCCATGTTGCTCAACGAAGAGCTGGAAGCAGACTGGGCGCACATGCATGTGGAAGCCGCGCCAGTCGACAAGGTCTACAATCATCCCGTCTTCGGCGTCCAGATGACCGGCGGCAGCACCACCTCTCCTGCCGAGTGGGAGCGCTACCGCAAAGTCGGCGCCACCGCGCGCATCATCCTGGTGCAAGCTGCGGCGCAACAATGGAAAGTCGAGCCGGCAAGTTGCCACGTCGAAAACGGCGTCGTAATTCACGCTGCGACCGGCCGGCGCGCCACGTATGGCTCTTTGGCTAGCGCTGCCGCGACACTCACTCCGCCTACCGATGTCCCGCTGAAAAATCCTAAAGACTTTACGCTGGTCGGCAAATCCACGCGCCGCTTGGATACTCCCCCCAAAGTGAACGGCACCGCGCAATTTGGCCTCGACGTGAATCTTCCCGGCATGCTCACCGCTGTAGTTGCCCGTCCCCCGTGTTTCGGCGGACATGTGAAAAAGTTCGATGCCAGCGAAACGCTCAAAATCCCCGGCGTGAAATCGGCGGTCGAAATTCCGTCCGGCGTAGCCGTCATTGCCCAGGGCTTCTGGCCGGCGAAACTCGGGCGCGACAAGTTGCAGATCGAATGGGACCTTGGTCCGAATGCCGCGCTTTCCACCGACCAAATGCTCCGCGACTTTTCGGAAACTTCCAAAACTGCCGGCGCCATCGCCAAGAAAACCGGCGATCCGCAGGCCGCGCTGAAATCCGCCGCGAAAACCATCACCGCCGAATACGATGTGCCTTACTTGGCCCACGCCATGATGGAGCCACTCAACTGTGTCGTGGATTTGCGCCCCGACAGCGCCGAATTGTGGACCGGCACGCAATTCGAAACCGTCGATCGCGCCAATGCTGCCAAGACCGCCGGGCTTCCCCCAGAAAAAGTCCAAATCAATACCACCTACCTGGGCGGGGGATTCGGCCGGCGCGCCAATCCCGCTTCCGATTTTATTGTCGAAGCGGTGGAAGTCGCCAAAGTTGCCAAAGCACCGGTGAAAGTCGTCTGGACCCGTGAAGACGATCTGAAAGGCGGCTGGTATCGCCCCATGTGGCACGATCGCTTCGCAGCGGGGATCGATGCCAGTGGCAATCCGGTGGCTTGGACCCACACCATCGTTGGCCAATCGATTATGGCTGGCACGCCTTTCGAAGCCTTCGGCATCAAGAACGGCATCGACAATGCCTCCGTGGAGGGCGCGGCCGATTTGCTCTACGGCATTCCCAATCTGCAAGTCGATTTGCACACGCCGAAAATTGGCGTTCCCGTGCAGTGGTGGCGCTCGGTAGGACACTCACATACGGGATTTTCCGTAGAAGCATTTCTCGATGAAGTCGCTCACGCCGGAGGTAAAGATCCTTACGAACTGCGGCGCACCCTGCTCGCGAAACAGCCGCGCATGCTCGCCGTGCTGGAGTTGGCCGCACAAAAAGCAAATTGGAGCTCAAAACTCGCTCCCGGCGTTGGCCACGGAATCGCCACCCATTTTTCCTTCGACAGTTACGTGGCTCAGGTTGTGGAAGCCTCGGTGGAAAAAGGTGAAGTGCGCGTTCATCGCGTAGTGTGCGCCGTCGATTGCGGACTGGTGATCAACCCCGACACGGTCAAAGCGCAGATGCAAGGCGGCATTATTTTCGGCCTCACTGCCGCGTTGAAAACGGAAATCACTCTAAAAGATGGAAGGATTGAGCAGAGTAATTTCCACGACTACCAGATGTTGCGTATTTTCGAATCACCTCAAATCGAAGTACACATTGTTCCCAGCGCCAACAGCCCCACCGGTGTTGGCGAGCCGGGCGTGCCGCCGGTTGCTCCCGCGCTAGCCAATGCGATTTTTGCCGCGACGGGAAAACGGATACGCCGCTTGCCAATTCGCAACAGCGACCTTGCGTAGTTTGGGAGCCTTGTCCATGAAGCCAGTTACAACGCAGGAAAAGTTACTGCCAGGAAATAGCGCGCGGCTCATCATCAGTGTGCTCGCGTTCGCAGTGATGATCGTCGTCGGATCCGCTCTTTTCCAGTCACGCACTGTCCGCGCCGGAAAGCCGGATGCCGATGCATCGCGCACCGCATTTGAACAGTTGTATCGCGTGCTCACCTCGCCGCGTTGCCAGAATTGCCACCCTTCCGGCGATGTACCGTTACAGGGCGACGATAGCCATGTTCATTTGCAAAATGTGAAACGCGGCCCGAGTGGCCACGGCGTAACCGCAATGCAGTGCAACGCCTGCCATCAGCTTACAAATCTCCCGGGCGCGCACATGCCGCCGGGAAATCCCAAGTGGGCGCTCCCACCGCCGCAACTCAAGATGGTGTTTGTTGGCCGCACGCCGGCCGAATTGTGCCGCCAGATAAAGGATCCGAAGCAGAATGCCGGCCGCTCGTTGCAAGCTTTGCTCGATCACGTAGCCAATGACGACCTTGTCGGATGGGGCTGGAACCCCGGCGATGGGCGCGCTTTGCCACCGCTTTCACGCCCCGACACGGTGGCGCAAATGAAAATCTGGATAGAGGGCGGCGCGGCTTGCCCCGATTAGGGCACTTTAATCTTCGAGCAAAAAATCCATTCTTCCATTTCTGGTATATCGAAGGGCGTCATGCGCTGCGTTTTGCAGCAACGGGTTCGGATGGCGCACCCAAAAACGCCCACATTTGCACAGGATTTCATTCCGCTGTGGATAACTCGCCGGCAATAACGTTATTTTCGCGTTGACATTAGGCGAATATAAGGCGAAACTAGTTCCGTCTGCCTTCTGCTCATTCCCGTGCAGATTTCGCGGCGATCATGGCCACCACCGCCACCAAGCCCGCCTCTACCCTCCCGCTCGACTCGCATACCCGCGCACTCAAAAAGTATTGGGGTTACGACACGTTCCGCCCCAAACAGGAAGAGATCGTCCGCGGGCTTTCCGCTGGCCGCGATTGCTGCGTGGTCATGCCTACCGGTGGCGGCAAATCACTGTGCTATCAACTGCCGGCCGTCTTGGACGAGGCGAAAACCGCGGTGGTCATTTCTCCGCTGATCGCCCTGATGCAGGACCAAGTTGCCCAGTTGCGGCAGATGGGCATTCCCGCGGTGTTTCTGAACAGCGCTGTGGATGGCCCGGAACGTGCCGAGGTAAAACGCAAAGCGGCCGCCGGCGAATATCGACTGATGTACGTTTCGCCGGAACGCGCCGTCATGGAAGGCACCGCAGAGTGGCTGAAGCGTGTGCCCGTTTCGTTTTTTGCCATCGATGAAGCGCACTGCATTTCCGAGTGGGGCCACGATTTCCGCCCGGAGTATCGCCAGCTCAGCAAGCTGCGTGTAATTTTTCCTGATCGTCCTATCGCCGCGTTCACCGCCAGCGCCACCCAGCAAGTCCGGCACGACATCGTGCAACAGTTGAAGTTGAACGATCCGCTGAAATCCGTTTCCAGTTTTCGCCGCGAAAATCTGCGTTATCTGGTGAAGGAATGTCCCGGCAACATGCAGGATGAATTTCTTCTCGCGGCTGTAGAGCGCGTCACAGAAGGTAACGTAATTGTGTATTCGCCCACCGTGGCGCGCGTTGGCGAAGTGATCGATCTGCTCGGCGAAAATGATATTGCCGCCGTTGGCTATCACGGGCAAATGGATGCCGCCACGCGCCGCGAAAATCAGGAAAAATGGATGAGCGAAGAAGCGCGTGTGCTCGTCGGCACCATTGCGTTTGGCTTAGGTATCAACAAGCCCAACGTGCGCGCGGTGATTCGACTCGGATTGCCGGAAAGTATCGAACAGCTTTACCAGGAAACTGGCCGTGCCGGACGCGATGGCCTTCCCGCGGATTGCTGTTTGCTTTGGCAGAAGAAAGACAATGGCCTGCGCGCATTTTTTATCAACAAGATTGGCAATAGTCGCGAGAAAGATCGCGCCTGGGATCGTTACAACCAGATGCAGCAATTTGTGAAGCCGGGCGAATGCCGGCAAAAACAAATTTCGGAACATTTTGGCGAAGTCTGGAAAGGCAAAGGCTGCGGCATTTGCGACGCCTGCGCAGGTCCGCCGGACTGGTTTTCCTCCGAGCCCGTCGCGCTGCGCCAGAGCGGCTCCTCGAAAAGCAAAACAAAATATTCGTCCGGCGACGATCGCCGTAACAGCAAGTACGCTCTTGGTTCCAGCCCTGTTTTTGGATCTGCTGTTAATTCCAACTCTCGCGATGGCGTGCGAGCGCGAGTGCGTCGTTTCCATAATGCGCCGCGTGGCATCGAAGGTGTGTCGTTTGAAGCTGCGCCATCTTCCCCGGTAAACGAAGAGTTGCGCGAATTCCTGCGCGAGTGGCGCCGCAACATTGCGCGCGAAAAAATGATTGCAGCATTTATCGTGATGCACGATTCAACGCTGGATGATTTGTGCCGCGCGCAGCCAAAAACCATTGCAGATTTGCGGCGCATTTCCGGCATGGGCGAAAAGAAATGCGAAGTGTACGGCGAAGAAATTCTGCAAGCGTTGCGGCGATTTGCGCAGGGCGAAAGAGCCAGCACGGAATGGCATGCACGTCCGGCAAATCCGGCGGAAGAAACGCTGGATTTGCTGCGCAAGGGCAGCTCGCTCGAAGAGATTGCGCAGTTACGCGGCAGAAAAATCTCGACGGTGGTTGCGCAAGTCGCCGACTTGCTGGAAAAAGGTGAAACGGAGTTCCAGCCGCAATGGGTCGAGCCGGCAAAAGTGGAACAAATCCGTGCAGCCTGCGCCCGCTGCGGCACAGAATGGCTGAAGCCCGTGAAAGACGCCTTGGGCGAATCCTTCACCTTCGACGAAATCCGCCTGGTCATGGCCCAATTCAAACGCGAAACCCGCCAGCATAACGCCGCGTCATCCTGAGGCGATCCAACGTCGTTGAAGGATCTCAACTTCAAATCTCTCGCGGCGCTTTCTTGCCGTGCCGGCTGGCAGCCGGCGCTACCAAGCGGGTCTAGCTGCGATTCCATCGTCCATTCCAGGTACGCACAATTGCTGCGGGGCTCATCCCTGCTTCTTTTCTAGTTCTGCCCAGCGGGCGTAGAGAGTGTCGATGGCGTTTTGCGAGGCTTCCAGTTCAAGGGAGACTTCGCGGAGGCGCGCTGTATCGGCCATGACTTGTGGATCGAGCAACAAGTCGTGCTTGGTCTGCAATTCTTTTTCGGCGTCGGCGATGCGTTCTTCCATGGTTTCCAGTTCGCGCTGTTCTTTGTAGGAAAGTTTTTTCTTGCCGCCACTTTTCGTGCCACTCGCTACGCTGGCGCCGGTGGCCGTCGCGCTGGCATTTGCGGTTTTCGCTTCGGCTTTCTGCGCGCGCTGCCAGACATCCCACTGGGAATAATCCGCGAAGCGTTCCGCGCCACCCCTGCCATCCAAGCCGAGAACTACCGTCGAAACGCGATCGAGCATGTAGCGATCATGCGTGACCAGGACCAGCGCGCCGCGATACTCGAGCAAACTTTCTTCCAGAATTTCCAGTGTTGGAATATCCAGGTCGTTGGTCGGCTCATCGAGC
>JBAVNY010000604.1:0-1805 GCA_049691535.1 Candidatus Acidiferrum sp. | reverse complement strand
TTTGCCTTGGCCTGATCCACAGCCGCGAGGGTCGAATCGAATTTCGACTGCGCTCGGTCAAAATCGGGCTTGGTCAGGCTTTCCGAGGCATAAAGCGTCTTGGCACGCTCGTAATCCTTGGTCGCCTCGAGATGCTGCGCTTGGGCGGCACTCTGCGTAGCGCTCGCCTGGTCAAGTTGATTCTTCAAGTCCTGATGACGAATCTGCGCGAGAACGGCGCCGCGAGCAACATAGTCTCCTGGACCTATGTTGTGCCGCCGCCCGTCCGCACCCATGACCTGCTTAATTTCGGTCACATATCCTGCGGACTTGAATGACAGAACCGCTTCCGCGAAAGGCAGAACGGAAGCCGAGTAACGCAAATCGTCTGATGGCGAATACAAACCCACATCCGCGACATGCACGGGTGTCGGAGTTTTAGCCGCGACTTTCGTTGGTTCCTGGCAGCCACTTGTACCCACAAGGGTGGCGAAAAGCATAGCTGCTAGCAGTGACCCCGCTCGTTTCTTGTTGATCCCCATAATGCCTACTCCCCTCCAATCGTTTCCTCGATCTCTGGCTTCGCTGGCCGAACGTTCCGTAATGACTCTTGTTTTCATCGGTTACTCTTCCCCCATCGCTTTGCGAAGTTCGGCAAACGAGCTCCAAAAGGAGGAAAGCGCTTGCTGATACCTAAAATTGCTTTCGGAGCTTTGCGCCTGCGCCTGGAGAAGGTCCTTTAGGAGTGCGGCCTGCTCTTTGTATTTGTTGCCGGTCACGCGCAACTGTTCCGCAGCGGCTTCGTGAGCGGTGCGCGAAGCGTTGAGCAGCAAAGAAGCTTCGTGCCATTTTCGATATTTCGCGCCAACTTCGACCGCGAGCTTCGATTCCGTGTCTTGTATGCCGTTGTGTGCTTGTTCGACAGTTTTCGCTGCTTCGACAACCTTGTTGTGGCGGCGTCCCCAATCAAATGGCTCCCAGGTTAGGAAAAAGCCGGCGGTGGTAACGTTTTGTGGGAGCACCTGCACATTGCTGATGCCCTGATAACGCAGAGACAGGCTCAGATCCGGAATGTACTCGGCTTTCGCGAGTCGCCGATCATATTCGGCTTGCTTTTCCTTGAGGTGCGCCTGCCTCAGCTCAGGGCGATTTGCCAGCGCTTCCTGGCGGGCCGCATCGAGCGTCAGATCACTTGTGTCTTGCTCAGGAATGAATTCCACACGAAACAGTGTCGTGACATCGCGACCAAGTAGTTGGTTTAACGCCTCACGCTGTGTATCCAACCCATTCTCTGCGACGGACAACTCGTAGCGAGCTTTCGCTAAACGCGCGTCTACCTCCAAGGCATCGCCACGCAGCACCGTCTTTTCTGAAACGTATTGGACTGTGACCCGCTGTGCTTCCTCGAATGTTTTTACCGCTTCACGCGCGGCGTACACATTCGCTTGAATGGCGAAAAGGTTGAAGTACGCAGTGCGAACCTCGGCAGCGATCTTCTGACGCTCGGCGCGGACCTCTTCCCGAGCGATGTCGCGGCCCAGCTCTGTTGCGCGAATCCCAAGACCAATCTTGTATTGCTGTGTCAGAGGCTGATCGATGCTACCGGTCAGATAGGTGGTAAATACCGCGGGTGTGTGGATTTTGGCGTTTGTTGACGGGATTGGCCCAGTGCCGGGATACGTGCCCAGGGAACCTTGCGGGATGGTAAAGTCAAACGAGTGCAGCAACTCTCCGCCCAGCATGGAAAATTGAAATTGGGGCTTCCGGCGGCTGCGAGCTGTACTCACCTGGAAGTCGTATTTCTGAGCCTCCAGCGCCGAGTTCTT
>JBAVNY010000603.1:0-2454 GCA_049691535.1 Candidatus Acidiferrum sp. | reverse complement strand
ATCCCAGAAAGAAAACCCAAATCGATCTTGTAGGCGCCAAGCCGACTGCAGCAAGGCTCCATTCACCGAGACTGGCTTCCACCTCAGCATATCTTCTACCTCCAATCGGCCAAAATCCTTCGCTTTCGGCCACTTCCGGCAGATATTCGAATAGAACTCCTGTAACACCTGAAAGCTCACACGGCCGCGGCGCGTCTCTCCCCATCATACGGCGCAAGCTTCTTCACCCCAACGCCTCCAGAAAATAGGAGAACATGCGCCAACCGGCTACATAGCTGAATGGCGCCAATTCCAACGAGTAGTGCCCCACCGGCAATTCCAAGGTTCTTGGCTCAGCTCCATTGCGCCTCAGCGCACTCAACATTTCCTCCGTCAATTCCGGCAAAAACGTCGGGTCATACTTCCCATACACCATGAACGTATTCCGCCCCGCACCCATGCCGCGCTCCACATACGGCATGGGGCTAATCGGTGCCCAATATTCACGCAGTTCGTCGACGCTAACCTCATGCCGCAGCCCTTCCCACACATGGTTCGTGGTCATTCCCTGGCTCACCACGTCCGCAAAATACGTCGACACGTGAAAAAATCCGCCCGCTCTCACGCGCTTGTCATGCACCAGCGTGATGTATCCCACCGACGATCCAATGCTCGTCCCCAAAATTCCCAGCCGTGTATACCCGCGCTGCTCCAGCCAGGTAAGGCACGCCCGCGCATCCTGCACCGCCTGCCGGTTGGCATGCAGCGTCAACCCAATGTTCGGCCCCACCAATTGATCCGCGCGCTCGTGTCCGTTGGCCATGCGCCGGTCGTGATACGGCAGGCTCATTTTCAACGCGGAAATCCCGATGCGCTGCAGCCATTCGCACAGCGCAATCTGCCCGTGCCACTTAGCATTCCAGTTCGGCAGCACCAACACCGCTGGGCCCTGTTTCCGCGCCGGGAAAAATTGTCCGTGCACCGCGTTGTTTTCCGGGCATGCCGATTCCATCGGACTCGTGAACCGCAGCACATTCTCGCGGCTCAATTCGAAATCCGTTACGTCTCGCCCGGTGAACCATTCCGCGCTGTGCTCAATCGCGTTGTGCGTGTACTCCCGCAAAAATGCGCGCGGCTCATCGTTGAGCGGGTCTCCCTCGATATGTTCCAGCCCCCACTCAAACGGCCGCACCATCCGGTTATCGTCCGTAGTCCAGCGCCGATGCTCGTACCGCCGTATCGCATGCTCGTACCAACTCATTCCCATGTTCTAAGTTTACCGCGCCGGCGCCCGCCTCGCTGTGCGCTCCCAACAAAGAATTTCTGCGTGCTCTCTCCGTGACCTCTGCGCTCCTATCTCTGCGACCTCTGCGTTAAATCTTTCTTTCCGGCTCTCGTTCTCGCACAAATCTCCACCCTTCCCCTTCCCCTTACCCATCCGACACCCCGCCCCCACCGCTTCATTGAGCCCCCTCACCGTCTATGGCACAGTCGATCTTGTGATCCCAGTCTTCTTTTTTCTTTTCGGCATGATCATTGGCAGCTTCTTAAACGTTTGCATCACTCGCATCCCCGACGATGTCTCCATCATCTCTCCGGCTTCGCGCTGCCCGCGTTGCCTCAATCCCATCAAACCCTACGACAATATTCCGGTCTTAGGCTGGCTCCTCCTGCGCGGCAAATGCCGCACTTGCGCTCTCCCGATTTCCCCGATGTATCCGATCATCGAATTCCTCAGTGGCTGCATCTTCGTTCTCACCTACTTCGAATTCGGCGTAACGATCGAAGCCTTCAAGTGGCTTGCCTTTGCCTGCCTGCTTATCGTTTTGATCGTCACCGATTTTCGCGTGCGCCTGCTTCCCGACGCGGTCAACTGGTTCGGCTTCGGCCTGGCTCTCGCGTTCGCCACACGCATCGCTCCAGACGGCATCTCCGATATACACATTCACGACCACTACATTCCGCCGGTGGCAACTCGTCTCATCAACGCGCTGCTGGGCGCAGCCTTTGGCAGCCTGCTTCTCTGGGGCGCCGCCGCTCTCTACAAACTCGTCCGCAAGCGCGATGGCATGGGCATGGGTGATGTCAAAATGATGGCCATGGTAGGCGCCTTTCTCGGCGTTCGCGGAGCATTCCTGACCATCCTGTTCGGGACGCTTTTGGGCAGCATCGTGGGCCTGGCCACCGTTGCGCTTCTCTACTCCTTTGGCTGGCGCCGCGCCCTCGCCGAGCGCGCGCACCGTCGCGGCCTGGGAGGCTCGGTCATGTCGCTTCGCTGGACCCTCGCGTCCCAATACCAGCTCCCCCTAGGTACATTTCTGGGTTTGGGTGCCTTCTTCGTGGTCTACGGGTTCCCTTGGTTTCTCTCCCATTTCTACTTCCGACCACTTTTTTAGCGACACTATTTGTCGCGACAGCCTGCCGCGCCACTTGCGCTTGCCCCCGCTTTTCCACCGCTCCCGTTACTCCTTAGCG
>JBAVNY010000602.1:0-5291 GCA_049691535.1 Candidatus Acidiferrum sp. | reverse complement strand
GAATCCACATATTTCTCCTCTAGCCATGGAACAGGAGGGCGACGGCCCGCGTGGGAAGTTCTTCCCCAGTTCCGCGCAGACCACAGATGGAAATTACATCCCGTCGAACTATTTCCTGCAATCCAAGGCGTGCGAGCGCTGCCACTCGGACATATACAAGCAATGGCAGAGTTCCGCGCACCACTTTTCGTCGTTCAATAATCAGTGGTATCGCAAGAGTATCGAGTACATGCAAGACGTTTCCGGCGTGAAACCCTCCAAATGGTGTGCCGGTTGCCACGATCCCGCGTTGCTGTTCAGCGGGATGATGGACCATCCCATCAAAGAAAATGTGAATACACCCGAAGCGCAAGCAGGATTGAGTTGCATGATGTGCCACAGCATTGTGCAGGTGAAGAGCACCATGGGCCAAGGCGATTTCCTGCTGGAATATCCGAAACTGCATGAACTGGCGGCGAGCGACAACCCGCTGGTTCGAGGTCTGCACGATTTCATGGTGCGATTGAATCCGGAACCACACCGCCGCGTATTTCTGAAACCCTTTATGCGTGAGCAGGTGCCAGAGTTTTGTTCCGGCTGCCACAAAGTCCATTTGGACGTGCCTGTGAATCATTACCGGTGGATCCGTGGATTGAATGAGTACGACAACTGGCAAGCCAGTGGCGTTTCCGGGCAAGGTGCCCGTTCGTTTTATTATCCGTCGACAGCGATGATGTGCGCCGATTGCCACATGCCCATGGTGGCGTCACACGATGAGGGCAATATCAAGGGATATGTTCATTCGCACCGTTTCCCCGGAGCGAATACCGCAATTCCCACCGCCAACGAAGATGCGGCACAACTGGAAGCCAGCACCAAGTTTCTGCAGGATAAGCAACTCAGCGTAGACATCTTTGCGATTTCTCCCGCTCCGAAAAAGGAAAATAGCACAGGTACGGGCGGCTACCCGAAGCTGGAACTGTCCACAACGTTCGCGGTCGGTGAGGAGGCCGACGTTTCCCTGCCAAAAGGAGAAATTGGCGAGTCGCGGCCAGTCTCCGCACCGTTGGAACGCGTGAACGCGGCGGTCCGTCGTGGCGACGATGAACTGGTCGATGTTGTGGTGCGGACGAAAAAGGTGGGGCACTTTTTCCCGGGCGGAACGATCGATGCGTTTGATGTGTGGTTGGAACTGCAAGCGACCGACGAAAAGGGCCAGATCATTTTCTGGAGCGGTAAGGTGGGGGACGGTGGCAAAGGTCCCGTGGAAAAGGGCGCCCACTTTTACAAATCGCTGTTGATTGACGAGCACGGCAATCCAATCAACAAGCGCAACGCCTGGGCGGCACGCGCGACGGTTTATGTTCACCTGATCCCACCGGGAGCCGCGGATACGGCGCATTTTCGAATGCACATTCCTGAAAGCGCAGGGGAATGTATCCAGTTGCATGCAAAACTGAACTACCGAAAATTCCAGTGGTGGAACACGCAGTTTGCCTTTGCTGGTAAGCAGGATCCCGCTGCTACCGGATCGGAAGTCAGTCCCGACTATGACGATCGCCGTGTAGCATTCACAGGTGATTTGTCGCAAGTCTCGGGCAAGAAGAAGGAAATTCCGGACCTACCAATCATTACCGTAGCGGAGGACACGAAATCGATTCGCGTTTTGCCACATTCCGCGCCACAACCTGCGCCCGAGGTTGTTCGTAATAAAGAAGACTGGACACGTTGGAACGATTACGGGATCGGACTATTCTTACAGGGAGACCTGCTAGGTGCGGAGCAAGCTTTCTTGCGAGTGACGGAGATCGATCCGCAGAATGCCGACGGTTGGACCAATGTCGGCCGAGTACGGGTTCAGGAAGGTAGCACCGGGACAGCTAAAGTGGTTCTGCAAAAAGCGCTAGCGCTGAAACCGAATCTTGCCCGTGCGAATTTCTTCTATGCACGCGTGCTGAAGGAAGAAGGAAAGTACGACGAGGCCGCGAAGACGTTGCAGGCTGTACTGGCGCAATATCCACGCGATCGCGTGGTGCACAATGAACTGGGCCGCGTGCTGTTTCTTCAGAAACGCTATGCCGATGCGGTCAAGGAATTTCAGGAGACACTGACCATCGATCCGGAAGATCTGCAGGCAAATTACAATCTGATGCTCTGCTACACGGGCCTCGGCAACGAAACCGCTGCGAACGAGCACAAAGAGCGCTATATGCGCTTCAAGGCGGATGAAGCTGCCCAGGCACTCACCGGTGCGTATCGTCAGTTGCATCCAGAGGACAATAACGAGCGCCAGCCTGTCCACGAACATGTCTCGGTAGAGCTCACCCCTGCTGCACCGGCGAGCAAAGCAAAAAAGGCCAGTTCAGCAGCGCCTGCATCGCAAACAAATAAATCTGTTGGCGGAGCGGGCCGGTAAGCACGTCGAACCAAAAACAAATGCAAAGGAATCAAACATGACCTGGATCAAGACTGTTCGCATGGAAGATGACGAGCAAGTGCGCAATGCCATGATGGAGCAACGCAAACTCTATCCCATGGAATACGCGACGCCCGTGCCGATAGTCGATCACGGAGTGGAAAACTCGATTGTCGGCTCGCACAGCTTGTTACCGGATGTCATGTTTCACGCGTTCAGCACCTTTGGCGCGCTGATGTCGCCAGTCCTGCCATTGCAGCGCGAACAGCACGAGATGATCGCCACTATGGTGTCGGTGACCAATCGATGTTTTTATTGAATCGAATCACACGCAGAGTTTCTGCGTCGGGTTACGTTGAACGACGAAATGGTCGAAGCGCTCCGGAGAGACTATCGTCGAGCGCCGATCAGCGAGCAGAACAAAGTAATGCTGGATTACGTTGTGAAACTCACAAAAGACGCCACCCAGTGTAGCCCCGCAGATCACCAACGTTTGCGTGCCGCAGGTTTCGATGACCGGGGCATTCTGCAAATTACCTTGATTGCTTCCTGGTTCAATTACATTAACCGCGTGGCCGATGCACTCGGCGTGGGACGCAACGTTGCGGTGGAAACGAAGTGAAGAGACTTCTGACGATTATTCTGGCTTGCGTGTCGGCGCAGGGAACCGTCGCTTACGGTCAGCAGACCCCGGTCAACAATCCGGGCGTAACGTTTCGCGATATAACGCAAAAAGCCGGAATCCGTTTCGTTCATAACAACGCGGCGTTCGGAAAAAAGTTTCTCCCGGAAACGATGGGGCCCGGCGTTGCGTTCATCGACTACGACAATGATGGATGGCCAGATATTTTTCTGGTGAACGGCATGGACTGGCCGGGGCACAGCGGAAAGCACAGCACCCCGAAGCTGTATCATAACAATCGCGATGGGACGTTTACGGATGTAACGCACAAAGCAGGCCTGGATATCGAACTTTTTGGAATGGGAGTGGCAGTCGGCGATTACGACAACGATGGTTATGACGATTTATTCATTACCGCGATGGGACAAAGCCGCCTTTTTCATAACAACGGAAACGGCACTTTCACAGACGTAACGCAAAAAGCCGGACTGATGGGTCCCAATGAGTTCAGCACCAGCGCGGCGTGGGTGGACTATGACAAAGGCGGCAAGCTCGATCTGGTCGTTGCCAATTACGTGCAATGGACCATGCAGGGCGATCTGTATTGCACGCTGGATGGCAAGAGCAAGTCATACTGCACGCCGGAATCTTACAAAGGCACGTCGGTCAGGCTGTGGCACAACCTTGGCAATGGCACGTTTGAAGATGCAACCAAGAAAGCTGGTTTGAGCGAACCGACCTCGAAAACTCTTGGAATTGCAGTACTCGATTACGACGGTGATGGCTGGCCAGACCTTCTTTTTTCGAACGACACGCAACCGAACAAACTTTACCGCAACAATGGAAACGGTACGTTCACGGAAAAAGCCGTTGTGGCCGGGGTAGCATTCAGCGAAGACGGTGTAGCGCGCGCGGGCATGGGCGTTGATGCGTTTGATTACGACCATTCCGGCGCAACCAGCATCCTGATCGCAAATTTTTCGAACCAGATGCTTTCGCTGTACCACAACGAAGGAAAAGGGCTTTTTGTAGATGAGGCACCGCGATCGGAAGTGGGCCGCGCGTCGCTGCTGACACTGGGATTTGGCTGCTTTTTCTTTGATTACGATTTGGACGGTTGGCCTGACATTTTGATTGCGAACGGGCACATCGACAGCGACATTCAACGTGTCCAACCAAACGTGAAGTACGCAATGCCACCGCATCTTTTTCGCAATGTGGGTAGGGGCGAATTCAAGGAAGTTACGAAGACTCTGGGTTCTGCGTTTAACTCGCCGAGGGTCGGACGAGGCGCCGCATACGCAGACATCAATAATGACGGGCGGCTGGACTTGCTCCTCTCGACAAATGGAGGACCGACATATCTCTTTCAGAACGAACTGAATGCTGGAAGTCCAGCGAATAAAGGCTTGCGGGTAAAGCTGGTGGGAACAAAGTCTAACCGCGACGGAATTGGTGCTGTCGTGAAATTGACTTCGGGCGGTGATATGCAGACGCAAATGCTACGCAGTGGCTCGAGCTATCTGTCGTCCAGCGAATTGGTGCTCACGTTTGGATTGGCGCAGCGCGATCAGGCAGACTCGGTCGAGATCCGTTGGCCCAGTGGGCAGATAGACAAGCTTACAGCGGTGCCAGCGGGGCAAACGATCACGGTAACGGAAGGAAAAGGTGTCACGGCGAGCCGAAAATACGGGACGCGTTAACTGTTGCTGAGACCCTAGAGATGCACACGATGCGAAGCCACGAGGGCTTGGCCGAGACTGATGCCGCCATCCCCGGTAGGAACTTCGGAGTGATAGTAAACCTCGAACCCTTTCTGTCGCAGTAGTCCGTAGAGAGCTTCAAACAGAAGCGCGTTCTGAAAACAGCCGCCGCTCAGACAGACGCGATTCAGAGCAGACGATCCCCGAATGCTGTCGGCAGCTTCCGCAAAGATCGCGGCCAAGCCATTGTGGAAGCGACGGCTCATATCGCTTGCGTGCACTTGATTTCGCATATCCTGGAGAATGGATTCGAACAGGCTACGCGTGCCGATCTCCCAGCCGGATTCTTTCTGCAACAAATCGAAGGCATACGAACCTTGGTCGGTCGAATCGCGTGCGGCCATTTCCAACTCTATCGCCGCTTGCGCTTCGTAATTAACCGTGGAGCGAATGCCGATTAGCGCGGCAACCGCGTCAAACAGACGCCCACAACTTGACGTCATCGGCGTGTTCACATTGCGCTCGATCATTTGCAGGACGACGCTTCGTTTACGCGGCTCGATATCGGCGG
>JBAVNY010000601.1:0-1956 GCA_049691535.1 Candidatus Acidiferrum sp. | reverse complement strand
AGCCTGGGTCGCAGGCTGCCTTTGAGCGCGGAGTAGCGTTGCTGCATTCCTTTGGATACGAAGAGGCTGGGGAACAGTTTAGCGAGGTCGCGAAAAAGGATCCGGCGTGCGCGATGGCGCATTGGGGGATCGCGATGAGCCTGTTCCATGAGATCTGGGAGAGACCGGAAGATGTGACTTTGAAGCACGGGCATGACGAGATCGAGACGGCGCAGAAGATCGGGGCAAAGACGGAGAGGGAGCGGGGATACATCTCAGCTCTGGGAGTGTTTTACAGCGATCCGTCGAAGGCAAATTATCTGAAGCAAGCGAGCGCGTATTCCGATGCGATGGCGTCGTTGTATCAGAAATATCCCGACGATCTGGAGGCCGGAGCGTTCTATGCGCTGTCATTGATGGCAGCCGAGAAACCAGACGATGCATCGCACGAAGCGACGAAGAAGGCGGTGGCGGTGCTGAACCCGCTGTTCCGGAAACAGCCCGAACATCCGGGACTGGCGCACTACATTATTCATGCATGCGATTCTCCCGATATGGCGCAGATGGGACTGGAGGCGGCACGGCGGTATGCGGAGATTGCGCCCTCGTCTGCTCACGCGGTGCACATGCCATCTCACATATTTACAAGGCTCGGACTCTGGCAGGAAGACATACCGGCGAACCTGAAGTCGGTGGCGCTTACCGAGAAATCAGGGGCAATGTACATGCGAGGGCATGAACTGCACGCAATGCATTTCCTGCTTTACGCGTATCTGCAAACGGGACAAGACGAGGCGGCAAAGCAAATCGTCGAGAAGTCGAAAGTGATTTTAGCTGGTGCGCCCACCATGGACGACACCGGGATGCTGGAGTATATGGGATACGCTGCGGCTCACTTCCCTGCTCTTTACGATCTGGAGATGCATCACTGGGCCGATGCTGCGGCGCTGCAACCGGCGGCGAATACACCCGCTTATCTACAGACGATCACGTATTGGGCACGTACGATTGCGTCGGCGCGTATGGGCGATGTCGAAGCGGCGAAGAAGAACGCGCAGCTGTTTGACGATGCGGAGGAGGCGACCCGGCATTCCAAGTACGCCTACACGCTGGAAGGGCGCAAGTCGTCGAATGCGCATGACGAGGTCCATGCGTGGTTGGCGTTCGTCGAGAAGAAAACTGACGAGGCACTCAAGCTGATGGGAGAAGTCGCGGATCATCAGGATCAGGCGGGAAAGGCGGAAGTGGATATCCCCGCGCGCGAGATGCTGGCCGACATGCTGTTCGAGTTGAAGCAACCGGAGAAAGCGCTGGCGGAGTACGAGAAATCGATGAAGATCGATCCCAACCGGTTCAATGGGCTCGCAGGTGCGGCACAGGCGGCGGAGGTGGCGCATCAGGCCGCCAAAGCAAACACCTATTCCAGCCAACTGTTGAAGAATTGCGATGACGGAAAGCACTCGGAGAGACCCGAGTTGAAGAACGCGAAGATCCTAGTCGCGAAGAACTAGCGCCTGAAGAGCGAAAGCGGGATGGATTCCCCCATCGCCTTGTAGCCCGCCGGAGAGGGGTGCAGGTGATCTCCACAATCGTAGTCGGGTCGCAGCCGGTCGGGCCGACGCGGGTCGCGCACAATCGCGTCGAAATCAATCACGGCGTCGAAGTGACCCGGCGACCGAATCCACTGATTGACCCACTGGCGGTCGGCCTCGCTCAGCGCGCCCGGATGATAGTAGTCCGAAGCTACATACGGGGTGATGGTCGCGCCGATCACGCGAATGCCCTGCGCGTGGGCGCGGGCGATAATCTGTTCGTAGGCTGCGACAACCCGCCGGGCGCGGGTTGCATGTTCCGCCTGCGATACCTCGCCAGTCCTTGATAAGCCACCGAGATCGTTTACCCCTTCAAAAACAATCAGCCAACGCACACCTGCCTGGGCGAGAACGTCGCGGTCGAAGCGCGCGAGCACGTTTGGTC
>JBAVNY010000600.1:0-11753 GCA_049691535.1 Candidatus Acidiferrum sp. | reverse complement strand
GAATTCGCGTGATGGAGCCGAGCAGAAAGGCGTAACTGGCGATTCCCAATAACAAAACGATGGTTGCGGTGGCGAAGGCGATGGCGAAAGAATGCGTCGCTGAGACGATGTAGCCAGTGGCAATGGGTGCGAAGATCGCGGAGAGTTGCCCGCACAGATTGGCGAGTCCTCCCACGGTGCCGACACTTCCCTTCGGAGCGATCAGGGATGGAATGGTCCACGCGACGGGCGCGGCTGCGGCCAAGCCTCCGAGGGCGATGCTGATCCAGATGATGGCGACGGCTGGAGAATGGGTGTTGCGCGCTCCCCAAATGGCCAGACCAAAACTTGTGCCGATGAGCAGGACGCTTTGACGGACGCGAGTGGAATTCCAGCCGCGCTGAATTAAATAATCGACCAGCCAACCGCCGACGAGTAGGTCGGTGATTGCGGCGAATAGCCAGGGGACGCTAGTGTAAAAAATGGAATGAAGTAAATCTATGTGCAAGGCGACGGAGAGGTAGCTCGGGAGCCAGGTGAGGAGGAGAAAGAAACTGTAGTTGTAAGCGCCCCAGCCGATGGCGAGGCCGTACACCTTGGGCTGGCGCAACAAATAGCCTAACGGGACTTTCTGCGAGACTGTAGCGTCTTGTACTAAATTTTTGCCGGCGGCGATCGTGGCGGTGTTGGGTGCGCTTTGTGACGCCTCTGGCGGTTCGGTGTAGACGCGCCTGAAGAGGAAAAAGTACAAGAGGCTGATGAAGCCGGTGGCGGCGAAGCTCCAGCGCCAGCCGAAATGGAGAAGCAAGATGCCGATGAGCGGTACGCCAATGGCGGAAGACAGTTTCGCGGCCGCGTCGGTAACGGAGATGGCCAGACTTCGCTCGCGTTCCGGGAACCACTGGCCAATGGCTTTGGCGTTCGCGGGGAAGGTGGGAGATTCGGCGACGCCTAGGAGCAGTCTGGCCGCGAATAATTGAGTGAGGCCGGTGGAGAGGGCTGCGCAGAAAGAGGCGACGCTCCACAGAAGCGCGCCAATCCTACCAATGCGGCGCACACCGAAGCGGTCCAGCAGAATGCCTGCGGGCACCTGCATGGCAGCGTAACTCCAACTGAAAGCGCTGGAAAGATAGCCGAAGGAAATGAGGGTGAGGCCGAAGGAGGCGTGGAGCGCTTCCTGGGAAACTGAGAGATTGATGCGGTCGAAGAAATTGACGATGACGCCGAAGGCCAGTAAAAATGCGATGGGCCAGCGTTTTGAGTGTGGAGTGGATTCGGCGGAGCGGCTGAGCGAGGAGCTGGCCATTCGGGATCTACAGGAATTCCGCAACAATCTTGCGCATAATGGTCCAGAGTGTCCCACACTTGGAAGAGCAGCAGCAATTCGTTTGTTGAGGTAGGCGAAAAACGGAAATGATGCTTAAGAAAGCCAATGCTGGAGGAACTCTTGGTCGTGACGATGTGGGCGCGTTCGTTGCCAGCGCTTTGAGTGAGTTGCCTATCGATGGCAAGCGGCTGCTGATTATTATTCCGGACGGAACGCGGACGATGCCGATGCCGCAGCTTTTCGAGTTGCTGCAGCGGAATCTTGAGACGCGGGTGGCCGCGGTCGATTACCTGGTGGCGCTGGGGACGCATCCGCTGATGAACGATGCGCAATTTACGCGGCTGGTTGGGCGCGAGGTGGTGGACGGAGTTTGCGGAAAGAGCCGGATCTTCAATCATCGCTGGGACATCGCGTCGACGTTTGCGGAGGTCGGGACAATTCCGGCGGACGAAGTGGAGAAAATATCCGGCGGGATCCTGAAGGATGCGATTGTGGTGCGCATCAATCGAATGATTTTTGAGTACGACCAGATTTTGATTTGCGGGCCGGTGTTTCCGCATGAGGTGGCGGGATTTTCTGGGGGGAATAAATATCTTTTTCCAGGAATCAGCGGGCGAGACATGATTGACCAGACGCACTGGCTGGGCGCGCTGCTGGGAAGCCGGAACATTATCGGAACACAGCATACTGTGGTGAGAGAAATGATCGATCGCGCGGCGGACAACGTGAGCGTGCCGGTGGTGTGTCTGGCGCTGGTTTTGACGGTTGATGGAATACGTGGGATGTTTTTTGGATCGGCGCGCGAGGCGTGGCAGGGCGCGGCTTCACTGTCTTCGGAGTGTCACATTGAATGGGCGGATCGTCCATATCGGTGGATTTTGTCGGTGATGCCGCCGATGTATGAAGACATGTGGACGGCGGCGAAGGGAATGTACAAGGCAGAACCTGCAATTGAAGATGGCGGTGAGGTGATTATCTACGCACCGAATGTTACGCAACTGAGCTACACACACGGAGCGACGATCGAGAAGATTGGGTATCACTGCCGGGATTATTTTCTGAAGCAGTGGGAGCGATTTTCGAATGTGCCGCGAGGAATCCTGGCGCATTCGATTCATGTGCGGGGCGAGGGCACGTTTGACGAGGTACGTGGGAAAGAGACATCGCGGATTCGAGTGACGCTGGCGACGGGAATTTCGGAAGAGCAATGCCGGCGTGTGAATTTGGGCTACATGAACCCGCACGAGATAAAGGTTTCGGAATGGGAAGGGCGTGAGGCTGAGGGAATAAAAGTTGTGCCGCGAGCCGGAGAAATTCTGCAACGAGTGCGAACCGCCGGGAAATCTTGATCCTTGTTATTAAGGACCGCTTATTGCGGTGCTGCGTGAACTATCTCTCCGGCAAGACGGGGAGGACGACAGTGTTGGTGGCGGAAGGGTCGTCGCGCAGCTTGATGTACAAGGCGGATTCGGCCGGATGCGGAACGCTGAGCGTGGAATCGATGAAGCTGGTGGGAACCGGAGCGGTGTGGGTGAATTGCTCGTCGGAGGCCACGGAATCGATCAGGAAGAGATTGGCGCCGGTAAGTTTGCAGGGCTTATCGGTGCTTTCGGGGCAACGCAATTCCTTTAGCGCCGGCACACGCACTAGCGTAGCAAGAGGCTGCCAGTCGCCTTTGGTACCGTCAGCCTGTACGGGGCGAAAGCGCAACTGACCAAAGGCAGAAGGACCGAGCGCTATGTGCGGATCGACGACGGCGAGAAAGGTTTCCGAGTCGCGCAGAGTCAAAGTTCCGTCGGCGAGGCTGAGAAGCGCGCTGAGGGATTCGTCGGCAGTGGCTACCTCGATTCGTTCAGAGCGCGGAAATTTTTCGGGGATTTCTGTTTTCAGGAGAAAAGAGATTTGTCCATCGAGGGGCAATTCATCCTGGCTGCCGAGATTGATGGTGGAGGGAGTGTCGCCGAGCTGAATGCTTTTGGTTACGAGGGACACTTTCGGGCGGGGCGCTTCCACCTTGGTGTGGAGTTCGAGAGTTCGGCCGTCCTTGAGAGCGACGTGCGCCACTAAGGCTTGTTGCGATTGAAAGGTGTCGGAATTGGGCTGAGCCGCAGACAGCGGGAGTTCGTCTTTCTCGTTGGCACGTGTGAGTTTCCCGGGAACGAAGCGCACGCCATTCAATTCGAAGTGGTCCACTTCATCGAGGCGCGTTCCTTTTAGTACCCCCTCCTGATCTCCGGAATGAATGGTGAAGCTCTCGAGGTGTGCGCCTTCGGAATACGCCTGTAGCGCAATTTCATCAGGCTTGGCCAAGCCAAACTGACGCAGCTTAGCTTGCAAAGGGCCGGCGGGCTGATCCTTAAGAGCGATTTTTATTTCGAGTTCTTCCGGCTTGTTCATCTTCCATGTAGTTTTGATTTCGTTGCCCTTAGGGTCGTGGACCTTGATGTCGTCCACACAGGCGGCGGACTTCGATTGCAGGTGGAAAATGGCTTCGCGCCCTACGATCAGGGCGCTCTGTTCGGTTGCGGGCAGCACCCACGGTGACGAATGCGAGCTGCGCAAATAAAAATTCGGACCTTCGTAGGTTTCGAAGCCCCAGGAACCGTGCAATTTTCCGGTGAGTTGGGGATCGAGTTTAGCGCCTTCGACGGCATGAGTGTCGATCACAAATCCACCGCGGGAGGCATCGGCCCGGGCGGGCAGTTTTATGTCTTTTCCATCTTTGGTCGGGACCTGGAGAAAGAAATCGTGGCCAATATCCGACGAAAAAACCAGCGGAGCGCCTTCGACGGGGAGAACCAGCGAGGAATTTTGCAGGCAAAATGTCTGGTCGGCGATTACGGCGCGGAGCGGAGGCAACTGTGCTGCTTCAATGGCGGGAAGACCAATAACAATGACGGACATGGGCTTGCGGAACGATGGAGGATTGTTCAGCTTCAGATTCATCTGCTCGCCTTTGGGAAGCGCGAGAGCGGGAATGTAGATATAGGAAGCGGTGTGCAGATTGCCGAGAATACGGGCGAGATCGACGATGGCGCCTACATAGGCGCTGTAGAAGCCGCCGCCCGCGATAGAGGTAGCGCTGACCGCGCCGACCAAATCTGCGCTGGGCCCGGAGGCCAGAGCGGTTACTACGGATTGACTGTGACCGTCATCGAGAACCAGGTTGTCGGTATTCTTCGTCAGACAGGAACTTTGTTCTTCGAGCGGCTTATCGAAGCATTGCTGATCCAAACGGATACCGAGAGTGCGAGCCATCAAGACGGAGTGTTCGTGCAACTCTTTGGGATCGGAATCGGAGATGGTTTTGACGTCGTTCAAATATTTGTCAAGACGTGAGCGATCAAGGCTGGCCTGGTTCAAATCCTGGGAGGCGCGCACAAAGATGCCAGGGCGGCCGCGCACGGCGTTGCGCAGAGTGGAAAAATCACCGCCGGTTTCTGGAGCCAAAAAGAGCAGGGCTTGCTGCGCATCCTGAGGAACGGTGACAACGATGCCCTCTTCACGCATCTGTTTGGTCCAGGCTGCCGCCTTGATGAACCAATTTTCCGGCGGCGGATTCGTGGCACCACGCAGGAAGGAAACGATCAGCCAATAGTGGGCGGACTGATCGTCGGGAAAATCGGGATGAAGCCACAAGCGGTCGCCGGATTGAAGATTGGCGACTTCGGAGATGGGCAGGGCTTTCCCGTTGCGGGTGACTTTCATTTCGATGCGCGGGCCCAGAAGGTCGAAGGAAGTGTTTTCGGCGTGAGCAAGGGTGGAAAGTGCGAGCAATGCCACGACGGCAAACAGAAATCGCATCGCATGCGGCCGGATGGAACCGAGAGTGTTGTTGAAAAACATTTGCTTCAATCGCCCCTTAAGCTCAAAAGTGTGCGACACCAATCACGCGGCAAAGTGATTTAGTTAAGTCTCGCCATGAATCGCAGTGTTGAAACGCCGGCGAATAGGTCGTTAGCTTAGATGCGACCTTGTTTCGAAGTGCCGCCAACTACCTGGCGTTTCTACCGTACATTCGGGAGGGCTGGAACGAAGGACGGGCAATTGCTTGCTGGAAATGCAATGATAGATGGCCGGGATGCAGGGCACAACACGTTAATAAGATTTTTTCCTAATTGGGCAACAGAAACGATCACGAAATTCCAAGTCCCCCGGTCACCGCTTTACACATCGAGCCAGGCTAAAAAAGGAGTGTAAGACACTTGCCTGAAATCAGGGATTTCTCCGCGCTTGTCAGGGGTGAAACGCCCTAGGGAGGAGGATCGGTCGAATGACCAGTAAGTGAGATTCTTGCTTGTAAAATAAATGTAAACTCGCGCGCGCGGCGTTGCAGATTTGCTCTTCCGCAAAGATCATAGTCGAAGCCATCACTAATGTCGGTTACGGTCGCTCTTCTTATTCGAGGAGAGCAAATAGTTTATTTCTGAGGAGTGTTCCGAGCCAGCTAGCATGGCGCGTTTGGCCATCAACAAGGACCTGGACATTGTCTTCAGGGTCACAGCTTACTGAGCGCAGTAATGCGATGGGAGTTGGGCCAGCCAGCCGACTTCCATCGCAACTCAAAGGCAGTTTAGTGGATTCGGTGGATAGCGGAGCAGAGTTGCGCGATTCCCCGACTGAGTGGAGCGTTGGTTCCCTGAACCGGACAAACGGGTGTTCACACCAACTGCGCCCGACCGACGGCTCCACTCCTAATGAGACTGGCCGCCGTTCAAAGGCGGGTAATGATCGGTTCAGGCGGAACCGCAATTCCCTTGGACACTCTCGATGTGGAAACCGCGCGATTGCGCTACACCCTGCTGGCGGGTATGCACTAGAACAACTCCCCACAAGAACGCCAGAACAACAAAACATTTGGATTACTCTATTGGAATCTATCCATTGATATGGATAGCTCTTGCCTGAAAGGCCCGATTAGAGTGCGACGAAATGATGTGGGTCACGGATCGTTTGGATCCCCGGACGGTGCGTAGCCTTGGCCCTAGATCGAATTTGCCAGGCCAACTGATGGAAGAGCCTGCGCTGGATTTCTGAAGGAGGAAGTAATGCGCCCATTACGTACGACTCTAAGAAGGCTGGCCGGCCGATTACTTTTCGTGTGGATAATTGCTGTGCCCTACAGCGGCGTGGCTCTGCACGCGCAACAGAGTACCCAAGAGCCGGCGATCGACAAGCAGACGGTTCAGCTCTTGCTACAGCGAGTTGACGAGCTAGAGGCGAGGGTGCGGGAACTGGAAGCCGAGAGGCCGCAGGCCGAGGGCAGCAGTTATCTGCTTATGCCTTCGACCACGCCAGCACATCCGGCAGCAGTCGCGGCGCCCATGTCCGTATCCGCATCGTTATCTATTCCAAATACGAAGTTGGCTTCGTCGCTGGCGAGTTCGCCCGTAGCGGCACCGGCGACGATGCCCGGAACCGCGCAAAATCCACAGGAGAGTGAGCAAACACAAACGGAAAACGTGATGGCCGAGAGAATGGATCTGAGTAAGACGCTGCTGCGCATTCGCGGATTCGGAGACGTGGACCTGCATGGCGACACACAAAAAGGGGATACAACGACTTTTTCCCTGGGACAGCTGGACCTATTTATCACCTCGGACGTTTCCGACAAGTTCAGATTTCTGAGCGAAATTGTTTTCGAAGGGGGGCCCGACAATATTTACGGCAACACGCGGGGGCAGGAGAATACGTTCGGGGTGGATGTCGAGCGGTATCTGATGCAGTATTCGTACAACGACTACCTGAATATTTCGGCGGGCCGAGGACATACGGCGATCGGTTTCTATAACACTGCGTATCACCACAGTACGTGGTTGCAGACGACGGAAGATCGTCCGTTCTTATTCGCCTTTGAGGATCGCGGAGGAATTCTTCCCATTCACATTGTGGGCGCAACAGCGTCTGGATTGATCCCGTCGGGCTCGCTGGGGTTGCATTATGTTGCCGAAGTCGGAAACGGGCGTGAATCGCGTGATCCGCTGGAAGAAGAGCCAGTGCAAAATGAAATTTCGGATACCAATCACAAAGCGGTGAATTTTGCGCTGTTCGCCCGGCCGGAAGCAGTGCCGGGACTACAGACTGGCTTTTCGATATACAGAGATGTGCTGGTGCCGACGAATCAACCCAGAATTGGCGAGACGATCCTGGCAGCGCACGCAGTGCTGATTCGCGCCAAATACGAGTGGCTAAATGAGGCGGTGTTGATTCGCCACGCGCCTTTTGGAACTTCGCAAGTGTGGAACACGCCGGGCTTCTACACGCAGGTATCGCGGCAATTTGGATTGTTCCGGCCTTATTTCCGCTATCAATATGTGAACGCGGCAAACAATGAACCGGTGTTTCCGGATGTGCAGCTCCGGGAGGGGCCGTCGTTGGGGATACGTTACGACGCCAGCGAGTTTGTGGCGTTGAAATTTCAGTATGACTACACCTTCCTGCGGCAGCAGCCGGGAGTGAATGGGCTGACCCTGCAACTTGGATTTACTTTTTAAAGGATGCAACCGAAGTGACGCCGATGCGACGCCTGACTGCGTTTGTGACTCTGTTGGCCCTGGCGATGGGGCTGCGGGCCGACGTGGGCGCGACGCCAAGCTCAGGGCTCGGAGCGACACCGGAACAGGCCGCGCTGCTAGAACCGCTGGCGATTGTGGTAAATCGTTCGAATCCGGTGAATGGACTAACTTCCAGCGAACTACACAAAATATTTTTGGGAGACCGGAGCCACTGGACACCAGACCGGCGGATTACGCTGGTGATGCGAGAGCCGGGCGAGGCGGAACGAAAAACGATTCTGCGCGATGTGTGCGGGATGACCGAAGACCAATTCAAAACCCATTTTCTGCACGGGTTGTTCACTGGCGAAATCCTGGTGTCGCCAAAAATTCTGGCCTCGCCAATGGGAGCCCGCAAATTTATTTACAACGTGCCGGGCGCCATCGGGTACTTGCGGGTGAGCGATGTGGACGACACGGTAAAAGTATTGCGAATCGATGAGCTCTTGCCTAACGACCGGGGCTACAAACTGAGGGTAGATGCGCGCCAGGTGAGCAAATAACGTGAGTGAACGGCCAAAAATCGCAGCGGGTGATCGGCCTTCAGCACAGCCGGCACTGCGGGACCGACTGCTGAGCGCAGCGTCGAGGCACAATGCGCCTTTTTTGCTGGTGCTGGTTTTTTGCGCCGTGGCGGTCGTGGGTGGATTTGTAATTCGCGATCTACAAGCTGCGAATGCGGAAGCAGAGACGATGTATGCGGGTTCGGTGCACGGACTGCAGCGCATCGGTGAGCTGCAATACGACGCGCAGGAAACACGGCGGGCAACGCTCTACGCCCTGACGACCAGCGATAGCAATTTGCAGGTGGAGTATGCGGACCAGTCGCGAAACGCGGATCAACGGGTGAAAGATGCAATTGTCGAATACACGCGGCAAGCGAAACGGCCTGCGGAGATTGCACTGGCCTCGCGGCTATCGCGGGATTGGAGCAACTATCTAACGGTGCGCGACGAAGTCCTCGCTTCAATTCTGGAGGGCAGCACCAAGGAAGCGGTCAGCCGGGACCTTTCTGGAGGCGTGCCATCGTTTGAACTAGTGCGACACGATCTGAATGAGGTGAAAGATCTATATGACGACGATGCCGTGCAACGGCTGGCCAACGTGGTGGCTACTTCGCATCGGTCGGCGTTGCGACTGATTGGCATTTTAGGGTTCACCTTTCTGTTATCGAGTGCGGCCGTCTGGGCCATTCAACGGAGCCGCATGTTGAGTGCGATTCAACTAGCCAAGTTGCAAATGGAATTTGTTGCGTCGGTGTCGCACGAACTGCGCACGCCACTTGCGGTAATGAGTTCGGCGGCAGACAACATTGCCGACGGTGTGGTTGAGGGAAAAGCAGAATTGCGAAAGTATGGCGGCGTGCTGCAAAACCAAAGCCGGCGGATGAGCGGCCTGGTGGATGAGATTCTACTGTTCGCCTCGACGGAAGATGGGAAGAACCGTTATGTATTGCAACCGCTGGACGTTTCACGGATTATCGAGTCGGTTGTAGCCAGCAGCGAAGCGCTGACCCAGGGAGAAGGCTTCGTGATCGCCCAGCACATTGACTCCGCGCTGCCCCCGGTGATGGGGGACCTCTCCGGAATTTCGCAGTGCTTGCAGAACTTGATTGGAAATGCAGTGAAGTATAGCGGCGATAGCCGGTGGATCGGCATACGCGCATCGACTGGTCCGGCAGAACACGCTTCCGGCCAGGAAGTACGAATTGCGGTGGCCGACCGCGGCATAGGAATTGACCGGAGCGAGATCGAGCAAATCTTCGATCCGTTTTATCGCAGCCCGCGAATAAACGCGGCACAAATCCACGGAACGGGCTTGGGCCTGGCGCTGGCAAAGAGAATCGCCGAAGCCATGGGCGGAAAGCTATCGGTGGTGAGTGAACTTTCCGTGGGCAGCACATTCACATTGCATTTGCGAATTGCGAAAGGAGAAGACTTGCAGACGGCCACAGGATCCCGTTCCGCTTGGTCAACACACTCATGAACGAAAACATTCTAATCGTCGAAGATGAAAAAGAACTATGTATGACATTGGGCGACCGCTTGCGCAATGAAGGATATGTAGTCGATATTGCCGCAGACGGTAAAACCGGATTGGAGAAGGTCACCCAGTTAGCATTCGACTTGATCATTCTTGACGTTATGCTTCCCTTTCGCAGCGGTCTTGATCTTTGCACGGATATTCGCCGGGCGGGGATGGCCACACCCATCTTATTGCTGACGGCGCGCAGCCAAACGGTTGACAAGGTTATCGGGCTGAAACTTGGCGCGGATGACTACGTAACGAAACCGTTCGACACACTGGAGCTGATGGCGCGGATCGAAGCGCTACTTCGGCGCAACCCGTTGAGAGTGGAAAGCTCGCAACCGAGTGCGCCCGAAATTTATAAGTTTGGTGCAATTGTGATTGACGTTCGCGGAACCCATGTGACGCGCGGGGGCAAGCCAGTGTATGTGACAGCGCGGGAATTCCATCTGCTGCGCTATTTCGCGGAGCACCCGGGGACTACGCTTACGCGTGAAGAATTGCTCCGGGAAGTTTGGGGGCACGAAGCGGGGACATTCACGCGCACAGTAGATGTGCACGTTGCGAGCCTACGGCAAAAGTTAGAGTCGTCTCCGAAGAAGCCAGAGATGATCATCACCATTCCCGGAATTGGATACAGATTTCAGAGCTGACACTCGGCAATGCGCGGCTTTGCGGTTTTAGCTGATGATGCATACAAGATGTGCATGGCAGCTACGGCGCGATTGTGCTGCTCTTCGGTATACCAACTGGGGCCATATTCTTCTAGCAACTCGAACAATTCCACGAACACGGTGCGAGGATTCACCGAAGGTAGTGGCTCGCGAGTTATAGATTTGCGCTGCGCCGAATTTGCCTTTTCCAGAGTTTGTAAACTCACTCCTGTACTCCTTTCAAATTTCGTCGGTGTACTCGAAATTGCTACACCGAAGTCTGCCTGGCACGAAGTTTCTCGTAGATTATCTGTAGTGATTAGACGCCTTTGCGTGGTGAGTGGCGGTAAAAAGTTGTAACGCGAGTGTAAAGCCGATGTAAGAAGTTTAGGGTGTAACTGCTGAAACATTAAGCAGATACGGGGAGTGGACCAGACTTTGTAGAGGGTTTTGGATTGAGCGCGGAGAAAAACAAGAGAGATTCATGGCGCATCAGTCGCGCAATGGTGCAGAGTTCCTCACTACGTTCGGAATGACGTGGTGGTTGTGCGGATCGGATGACGAGAGTTCAGCACGGAGAGCGCGGTCGAGGAGTTGAGTACCGTTTTCACGGCTGAGCGGATTCTTCGACGGTGAGGAATTGATCACATTTGACGGAGTGGATGGTTTGACGAATTCCGGAGGGCCAGCGAATCTCGATATCGGCGGTTTTGGCGGAGCCTAAGCCGAAGTGCAAGCGCTTGTCGTTTGAAGAAAGATAGCTGCCGGTGGCGGTGGCGAAACGGACTTGGCCATTAACCTGGACGCGCGCGCCATAGCCATCGCGATTGCTGTGCTTGCCTTGCAGCGTGATGGTTAGCCAGTGAGATTTGCCGCCGCGATTCAGATAGAACTGCGGATGTTCGCCTAGCGATGTGGTGACGACATCGACCCAGCCATCGTTGTTGAGATCGCCGAAGGCGGCGCCGCGTCCCGCTACTGGAGCATTGGAGCCGGAATTGGCGCGTTCAAAGTGGGCCTGGTGATTGACCGCCAGCAACGGCGGGTCGCGATAGCGCAGGGTGCTGTCGTACATTTCTACGTTGTCGAAGACGTGGCCTTGCACGATGAAGGCGTCTTTCCATCCATCGTTGTCGAAATCTTCCAGGCCCACGCCCCAACCGGAAGACTTGCCGGATAGCGCGCCGAAACCGCTTTCCAATTCTTGCGGAC
>JBAVNY010000599.1:0-3408 GCA_049691535.1 Candidatus Acidiferrum sp. | reverse complement strand
AACCAAAGCAGTAAGATTCTTGTTTGCCGACGCCAGCAGAACCAAGTTGCCCGGATGTGATCTATGTATTATAAGGCAAGTTCTTCAACATCTGGGGAATAGAGACATTATGAATATATTCAAAAATATCACCTCAAAATATATTCTCGTGACCGAGCATCTTCCGGCCGCTCATAAGGTTACCTCCTTTAATCTAGACAAGAAACCAGGCGCGGATATACGAGTGCCCCGGGGATCCGGAGTGTTCATAGACAGGCCGCCCTTCAATTTAAATGCTCAGGTTCTTATGGAGGCGAACGTCACTAGCGACATTCACGAAGCCGACGAGAGGCTTGTGACTTGGCTCGTACCCAGATGAAGGCGAGATCCTTCACTGGGGCCCGGATGCCGCTTCGGGCTGAGCAGTCCTTCCGAGCTATCAATTCAGCGCTTCGATCTGCCTTGGGCAGGATCGAAGAGGGCGATCATCCAGGTCGGCGTCGTAGAGGCATAGTCCAAGGGTTTGTCACCGGGCTGGGCAGTCGCGGTGTGGGCTTCCTTGTAAGCTTTTTATCGGTGCCGCTCACCATCGGGTATCTCGGGCGAGAGCGTTACGGTGTCTGGATTTTGCTCAGCTCGCTATTGGCGTGGGTACGCTTGACGGACCTCGGCATCAGCAATGGCCTGAGGAGTGCAATCGCGAGCGCATTGGGTTCCGGACGGCCCGACCTCGCGCGCGCGCATATTAGCACCGCTTTCGCTCTACTTTCCACAATCGCCGCCGTGGTCGGACTCATAACTGCCGTAGCTTGGCCATGGATCGATTGGGTAGCGCTTTTCGGGATAACGAGCGAAGACGCTCGCGCCGAAGTCGGCCCGGCAATCGCAACGTCGTTCGGGTTCTTCTTGCTGGTCTTCCCCCTGTCGATAACCAGCGTCACCTACGAGGCGCTGCAGGAGGGCAAGCTTCAGAACTATTGGGGCATGGTCGGTAATATCGCCAGCCTGGTGGCCCTAATTGTCGTCACACGCACCCATGGCAGCCTAGTTCGCCTGGTTCTAGCCGTATCTGGCACAGGTCTAATCGTGAACGTTCTCAGCGGCGTCTGGTTGTTCGGGCGCTACAAGCCCCTTTTTGCGCCTCGGCCTCAAGCCGTTCAAATATCCTCCGCTCGAAGGCTCCTGCACGCTGGGGGTACATTCTTTCTAATCCAAATAATAGCTCTAACCATCTTTCAAACCGGCAATTTCATTGTTGCAAAATTTACCGGTTCCGCCAACGTCCCATCGTACAGCCTGACATATACACTGTTCTCATATAGTTATTTGCCGCAGACGATCCTATTCAATTACCTTTGGGTGGCCTACGCCGATGCAATAGCGCGCCGTGACATTGGCTGGGTCGCCCGCACGTTAAAGCGGAATTTGTCATTCTCGCTCGGATTCACTCTAGCCGCCGTCGTTCCGCTGATCTTCATCGCCCGTCCGTTCATCCGGTTGTGGACAAGAGACGCTGTTGTGCCGCCCGTCGACCTTGTCTCCTGGATGGCGGCCTGGAGTATGATCTATGCCTTTTGCAGCCCGATCGCCTGCCTTCTCGCCGCCGCAGACCACATGAAGGCCCAACTGGTGTACAGTGCTGTATGCGCGGCCGTGGGCATCAGCTTGTCGATTGTGCTCATTAAGTCGTGGGGAGTTACTGGGGTCATCGCTGGCACCGTCATCTCGTATATAATATTTATCTGTTTCCCTACCGCAATTGATGCGCTTCTCCTGTTGAGGAAGCTCAGAAGTGCATTGTAAAATGCGACTCTCAAACATGGGACTAGTCGAATTCAATCGGTGTCCCCTTCTCGAACAAAACCGAGAATTTTCGAGGCCAGGACCCCGACTTCCAAAACGCGGGAGCCCCCAGCCGCCGCGTATCACGCGCCACGCTCGCTAGCCGACAATTCACAGGTGGCTCCCGGCAGCGAACGCCCCATACTGCGCTGCGCATGTCCGAGAGTGAGGAGAAAGCCGCAAATGATATTTGGTCAGGTGTTACGACGGATACGGCACGCAGCAACGGCGCAGCTATTGACGGAAAGCCAGGAGCAGACGCGCCTAATGCGCGACCAGCATGATTTCCTGTTGAACACGAAATGGGCGATGGCAGCCCAAGACTTCCAAAACCCGCTTAACCACTTTGGTGCAAAATTCTTCTCTCAAAGCGACGAAGACGGCATCACGCTTGAGATCATCAGGCGACTAGAAATCAAAACAGGAACGTTCTTGGAGTTCGGTGTGGGCGATGGGACCGAAAACAACACGCTTATCCTTTTATCGGTGGGATGGCGCGGTGCCTGGGTCGGCGGCGAGAACCTAGCCTTTGACCCGCACGTCAATCCGAAACGCCTGTTTTACAAAAAGGCGTGGGTTTCACTCGACAACATCAATGAACTTGTCAGATCTGGTCTATCCGCCATTGCTGCTCCAGACATAGATGTTTTGGGCGTCGATCTGGACGGCAATGATCTCTACTTTACTGAAGCGCTTCTCAACGTCTTGCACCCAAAACTCATGATTGTCGAATACAACGCCAAATTTCCGCCACCGGCACGCTGGTCCGTGGAATATGACCCCAATTTTCGGTGGGACGGCACCGATTACCACGGCGCGTCGTTGGCATCGTTTTGCGACCTTCTTGCGCGGTTCGGCTACACACTTGTCTGCTGCAACGCCGCTACAGGAGCCAACGCCTTCTTCGTCAACAACAACTATCGTACGGCCTTCAAAGACGTGCCGCAGGACATCAACAACATTTTCATCGGTCCAAAGTTTCAGCTTCCCGCGCGTTTCGGCCACCCCGTCTCGCCAAAGACAATCGCACAAATGCTCAGTGGTTCCGGCATACTGACGGCCTAACCGGCGCTGGAAGTGGGAAAAGGGCCGCTGATTAGCGTCTTGCCGTCGTCCGCCCTCCCAGACCAGCTAGGCAGAAAAATCGCTTGTGCGCGCGGCCCCCAGCGTATGCCCGGCATAGCCAAGCCACCCACCAGATGCGGAAAAGGTCGCTGCTGTTGGACGATTTCCACGCAGTTTTCCGGCCATCGCCCTGTTGGCTGGGCGGAGGCCAGCAGGAATGCGGAAGCCTTATTCGTTGGCCTTTTCTGACAATCTCCTTTTTTCGACTCAACTTGTTCCGGATGAAGTGCGGAACGCGAGCGATTGGTGGTATTTTGCTCCCGAGCATGGCCAACACGTTGCCTTCTATACTGTAGGAGCGCTGCAGGTGATATCCAAGGTCTTCAACCTCCATCGGCCCACTGACGGCGTCGGGATGCATCTTCTCTCGCAAAAACCGGTCTCGAACCGCCTCTTTCGGTTTTTCGCGCGCGAGACGAGGCAGTCCAAGCTGGTGCGCCGGCTTTTGCGCACCCATCTGAG
>JBAVNY010000598.1:0-3498 GCA_049691535.1 Candidatus Acidiferrum sp. | reverse complement strand
GCAGACCTTTAACCAGGGCTTGGCCAACGCTTATCTCTCCAAGCAAATCACCTTGGACGTCGCTCTGGCTCGCTCTTCCAATCCGGATGAGTTACAAGACATGATCAACCGCGGCGTGGCTTCTACTCCGACTTCGGGCAAGCCTACGATTAAGACGCCCGTCGGTGTGCGCCACTAGATTTTTGTTTTTGGGATTTGAGATTTAGCTTTTGATTTTCGACCGCTGAGGAGGAAACCATGCCGGTCTTTACCTATCGAGGAACGAATCGCTCGGGCTCTAATGTGTCCGGCGAAATGTCGGCGAACAACAAGGCAGAACTGCAAGGTCTGCTGCGTCGCCAGCAGATCACGCCCACCAAAATGTCCGAGAAGGGCAAGGAGTTCAACCTCCCGTCCTTTGGCTCGGGTGTGGGCGCTAAGGAATTGGCTATCTTCACCCGCCAGTTCTCCGTCATGATCGACGCCGGCTTGCCGCTCGTTCAGTGTCTGGAGATTCTTGCCAGCCAGCAAGAGAACAAGACCTTCCAGAAGGTGCTCATCGGCACTCGCAGTGCCGTTGAAGGCGGCAGCAACCTCTCCACCGCCATGAAGCAATATCCCAAGGTCTTCGACGCCTTGTACTCCAACATGGTCGAAGCCGGAGAGACCGGCGGTATTCTCGACACCATTCTCCAGCGCCTGTCCACCTACATCGAAAAGAACGTCAAATTGCAGCGCGCCGTCAAGTCCGCTCTCGTCTACCCCATCGGCGTTTTGACCGTCGCCGCCGGCGTTATCATCTTGCTCTTGTGGAAGGTCGTCCCGGTATTTGCCACCTTGTTCGCTGGCTTGGGCGTTGACCTGCCTCTCCCCACCAAAATCGTAATCGGCTTAAGCAACTTCGTTGGCAGCGTCTTCGGATTGCTCATCGTTGTGGCCGTTGTCGGCGCCATTATCGGCTTGAAAGTCTGGTACGGCACCAAACAGGGTCGAATGGCCATCGACACCATCATCCTGAAACTCCCCGTCTTGGGCCTCGTCATGCGTAAAATCGCTGTCGCCCGTTTTACCCGCACACTCGGCACTCTAATCGCTAGCGGCGTGCCCATCCTTGAAGGCTTGGACATCACCGCCAAAACTTCCGGCAACGCCGTCATCGAAAAGGCGCTAACCCAAGTCAGAAAGTCTCTTGAGGAAGGTAAGTCCCTCACCGAGCCACTGAAAGAATCCGACGTGTTTCCCGGCATGGTTACCCAGATGATCGCAGTCGGTGAACAAACCGGTGCTATGGATGCCATGTTGCAGAAAATCGCTGACTTCTACGAAGAAGAAGTAGACGCGGCGGTCAAAGACTTGTTGACGGCTATCGAGCCCATCATGATCGTCTTCTTGGGCGTGGTCGTCGGCGGCGTGGTTATCTCCATGTACTTGCCTCTGTTCTCGCTGATTGGCAAGTTGAGCTCCGCCCACTAATAGGGGTTTCTCTTCGGAAATGGGAGGGCAGGGAATGTGACCCTGTCCTCCTTTTTCTCTTTAGAATGTACTTGGGGGAAGTTGCCTTCCGGCGTTTTGCATGGAACGTACATTTGATCGGCGAGAATGGCTCGAGTGGCTGACACGCGTTCGGCTGCTCATGATCGCTCTGATTCTGGGCGTAGGCGTGGTGTGGCCGCAGTATCTGCCCGCCAGCGGCTCGCCCCGCTTTTTCCTGCCCATCATCATTCTCTGGATCACCATTGGCATCCTGCACCTGATCCTCGTCCGTGTTCTGCCGCCCGCCAATTGGGTTGGCGCAGTGCAAGTCCTTTGCGACGTGGTGATGATCACCGGCATCGTTTACGCTACGGGCCTGCAGGATAGCAATTTCACTTCGCTCTATCTCCTGATCATTATCGTTGCCAGCATTTTATTTTCTCGACGCTCCGCCTTTTTCACCTCACTCCTCTGTATTAGTGCGCTGGTCGGGTTTGCTCTGCTGGTGCAGTATGGGAAGCTTCCGCGAACTTCTGTTGCCACCCCGTCCACAGACAACCTCCGCCTTTGGCTGTTGGGTAACGCCTTCGCTTTTTTGGCTGTTGGCTATTTGGCCGGTCTGCTCTCCCTTTCTTTGCGCAGAAAAAGTTCTGAGCTCGAACAGAAACGCGAAGAGCTTCAGGAATTGCAAGACTTCACCTCCGACATCATTCACTCCATGCGCGGCGGCTTGGTCACTACCGATCTCGAAGGCCGCGTGGTGCTTCTCAATCGCACCGGTGAAGAAATCCTTGGTCGTTCCTTTGCCGAAGTTCGCGGCCGTGATATTCGTGAAGTCAGTCCCGACTTCTGGCTACCCAACATGTCTTCGTTGCCCGAACGGCTTTCCCTGCGCCGCGAAATCGAAGTGCGCGGCAGCCTTGGCCAAAAACGCTTCTTGGGTATCTCTGTCTCGCCATTGCGCACTCGCGATGCCACCCGCAGCGGCTACGTTTTCAATTTCCAGGACTTGACCGAGTTGCGCCGCCTCGAACAGGAAGTCGCCACCAAGGAACGCATGGCCGCCGTCGGCCGCCTTTCTGCCGCCATCGCTCACGAGATTCGCCAGCCGTTAACCGCCATGGCCGGCGCCGTCAAGGAACTTGGTCGCCTCGTCCCCCTCGAAGAAGACGAGAAGCATCTGGTCAGCATCGTCAGCCGCGAATCCGAGCGCCTTAATCACATCATCACCGACTTCCTCAACTACTCCCGCGAGAAGTCCTACGTCTTTCAGCAATCTGACGTCCGCACCCTTCTCGACGAAACTCTTTTGCTCATGGAGAAGAAGCCCGGCATCGACACCAATTACCAGATCATCCGCACCTTTAATGGCCAGTCTTGCAAAGCTCAAGTCGATCCCAACAAGATCAAACAGGTGTTCTGGAATCTTTGCGACAATGCTCTGCGCGCCATGCCCAGCGGCGGCACATTGACCGTCGGCCTCGAACATGTTCCAGAGTGGCTGCGTATTTCTTTCCGCGACACCGGCATTGGCCTCGATCCCAGCCAGCGTGAAAAAATCTTCGAGCCCCTGCAATCCAGCTTTGAAGGCGGCACTGGTTTAGGTTTGGCCATCGTCTACCAGATCGTTCAGGCTCATAGTGGGCGCATTACCGTAATCAGCGAAAAAGCCAAGGGCGCGGAGTTCGTTATCGAACTTCCGTGCGTTGAATGAGGGTGCATGCAAGCTACGAAAACTGTTGCTAGGGATGCCTCCCGCGATATGGTCCACATTCTCGTCGTCGACGACGAGAAATCCATTTGCGAGCTGCTCGAAATTACTTTCCGTAAGGAAGGTCACCGCGTCGAAGTCACTAACAGCGTCGAAGCCGCTAAGCGCAAGCTGGAAGGTTCTCTGTTCGACATCATTATTTCTGACGTCCGCATGCCCGGCGCCACCGGCGTAGAACTGCTTCGCTTCACCCGTGAAATCGCGCCTGATTCTTATTTCGTCCTGATTACCGGCGTTCCCACTCTCGAAACCGCTATCGCCGCCGCCAACGAAGG
>JBAVNY010000597.1:0-4478 GCA_049691535.1 Candidatus Acidiferrum sp. | reverse complement strand
CTGTTGCGATGACCGTGACGAGTCTCCAGGCGACAAATCCGGCGGTGATGCCGATGGTCATATCGCCGTAGCCTGCCGGTAAGGAAAAATCGCGGGGAGAATGCCGCGAGCTTCGAAAAGCACGAAGATAAAGCCGATGATTCGCCAAGACTGCGCGGCGGTGAGCACAGGATTCAGCGAGAGAACGTATTGGCGGAATGTAGAAGACACCGCGCACCACAGGGCGAAGGCGAGAATGGGCGTGAATGCGGCGATGGCCACGGACAGGCCGATGCGGTTGGCATCATTGCGGAAGAGATGCAGAGCGGACGCGGAAAAAGCTGAGACGAACCAGACGGCGATCAGAATGAGAGTGAGTTTTGCGTAATTTTTCATAACGAACCTCCTTGTGTGGTGACGAGTTCCGAGAGTTGCTGCGTAAGCTGAAGAAAATTGTTCCAGGGTTGTTCTCCCCACTGAGTGCGTACGCGTGATTGCACTTGCTGCCAAATGGGCAGGGCGCGGCGGAAGTGTGCTTTGCCGGCGGGGTGAGGCGGAGGAGGCGTTCGCGGCGGTCGTGGCCGCGGGAGGCTGCGCAGGGTTTTGGCGTTGCGGGTTGGGTTGAGATCCTTCGCTGCGCTCAGGACGACATCGTGGTGGGGGTGGGATGTGGCGCGGGGGTGTGGGCTAGAGGAACCCAAGAACACAGCCCCCTCGGGGCTCAGGGTAAACAGGAATGGTTGTGCTACCTAGTTTCGGGTCAGTATCGAAATCTTCGGGACAGTGCGAGTTGAAACGCGGAGGAAGAAGAATTAACGCAGAGACGCAGAGTACGCAGAGAAAAGAGGGCTGAGTCAGAAAAGGTGAATCTAATTTTTCCAAATTATTTTTGTAGTATGAATTGTTGGGCTTCGGTCAATTCGGATCTTTGAGGTTGGTCGGCGCGACGGCAAACTCTCAGCAGCTCGAGAAAGTATTTTTGAGCGGCATCGCGATTGCCGCTGAGTTGAGCGGCGTGCGCTGCTCCATAGAGCGCGCGAAACCGGCCTGGTTCTTTTTTAAGCGTCAATTCGAACTGTTCCAATGCCTGCGTGGGTTGATTCAACTGGAGCAACATTTCGCCTAACAATTCGCGCGCCGGCGCCAAAGGCCCAGGGGTCACAGCACTTTTTTCCGTGCCATCTTCCAATTCCGCTGCTAAGTCCATGTGCCGCAGCGCGTCTTCTTTGTCACCTGCTGCCAGCGCGGCCCAAGCTTCGACGGCCGCTTCCTGAATTTCCACCTGACGCGCCCAATAGTTTTCGTTGGCTTGCAACAGTTGATCTCGAATTTTTCGCAACGTAGCCGCTGAATCATTGGCCGGCGCCACTTGGCCCAGGCGCGCGGCTCCGAATCCACGTGTGAACCAGGTCATTGCATCGGTATAGGGAAACGGCGTTTCCCGGAGAGGGAGTTGCGCGGCCTGCTTCCAGTCTTGACGCTCGAGGGCGTAGCGCGCCGGGATTGCGGCCAGCGCGAAATAGGCGGCTGATGGACCGCCGGCGCCGCTGATTACCGCGTTGGGATCGAAGCGAGTGGCAATTTCGGGCAGTGATTTCACAATTTGTTTTGCCGCTTGATCCTGGCCGGTTTGCAAGTAGGCGTAAATTTCGTAGTCGCTGGCGTGCAACTCTTCCGCGGTCTGTCCCTCGCGACGTGCTGCAGCCGCCGCGGCGATGTTGCTGTCGATGGACTCCTGCCAATAGCCGGTGCGGGTGAAAGTGTGCGATGGCATGTGAAGAGCATGTGGCGCATCGGGCGCAATGGCCGAATAGCGCCGCGCGGCTTGCAGTGCTTGCGGCGCTAACGCCGGCACGTCGTAAGTATGGATGATGTAATGCGCCAGTCCAGGGTGGGTCGGCTCTTCGGCGAACAATTTTTCCAGAATCGCTCCGGCCTGGAGACGTCCGGCATACGTTTTGTCTGCGGGATCTTCGGAGGCGGCGAGCGCCAAGGCGTAGAAAATTTGTGCTTCGTGATCGTCGGGATAGTTTGCAGCGACTTGCTGCATGGCGTCGCGATAGTTGAGCAAACGGATACGTTGCGGAGTGTTGTCGAACGCGTCGTACAACTTGGCGACGGCGGCGATATAGGCCCGTTCTCGGCCGGTCTTTGCACCTGCGGCCTTGCCGCGTTCGGCGTTCTCCTGCCCTGCTTGCAATTGGCTTTTGTCTTTGGCTCCTGGCGCGAAGGGATTACTCCAATCGCTTAGGGCAATCCCCCAGTAGGCGATGGCGCAAGTCGGGTCGCTTCCTAGCGCCTGGTTGAATCCTGTTATTGCGCGGCTGAACTGGAAAGAATGAAGCAGGGCCACGGCGCGATTGAATTGCTGCTGAGCTGGTTGGTTGCAGGAGGTGGAAAAGTGGACGGTGCCCAACTTCTCTGGATTCGGAGTGTGCAGATGTTCCTGCGCGCGCATGCTCGATGCCAGCAATGCCAGGAGAATAGCCGGAATGAATTTTGCTCGGATCATTTGGCTGCTTCAGGCCTGAGTAGTAGTGAAGGGGAGTTCGAGGATGTGTGGACGCGGTCGGCGCGTTGATCAGCCATTGTAGAGAAGCTATCACACGTTAATTTTGGCCTCAATGCTAGCCCTGATTAGTCGACTGATATGAGCAGGAGGCGGCAGTGGCGGGCGATTTGTTGTTCTTCTTGGGCTGGGACGATTTGGACCTTTTCTGAAGTTAGGGTTAGGAAGTTCAGGCCTTGCGTTATGGCGTTGCGGACTTCGGTGCTGTGTTCACCGATGCCGCCGGTGAAGACGAGGAGATCGATGCCGCCTAGGAGGGCGATGTAGGAGCCGATTACTTTGCGGACGGCGGTGGCAAAGGCGTTGAGAGCGAGAATCGCGTGGGGATCCTTTTTTGCGACGCGATCTTGGAGGGCTTTGACATCGCTTTCGCCGCCGGAGAAGGCGTAGAGTCCGCTTTTGTGATTGATGAGATCTTCGATCTGGTCGGCGGTGAGATTTTCAGTGCGGAGAAGATAAAGGATGACGCCGGGATCGAGATCGCCGGTGCGCGTGGACATGGGAATGCCGCCGGTGGGAGTGAGTCCCATGGTGGTGTCGATGGATTTTTTGTTGCGAAGAGCGCAGAGGCTGGCGCCATTGCCGAGATGGGCGAAGATGGCGCGATCGGGAAGATGCTCGCCGAAATGATGGACGAGCGATTCGTAGGATAAGCCGTGAAAACCGTAACGACGAACACCGGCGTCGAAATAACGCTGCGGGAGGGGAAGGTGTGCGGCGACTTCGGGCATGGTCTGGTGGAAGACGTCGTCGAAGCAGGCGAATTGCGGAACGTTGGGGAAAATTTCTTGCGCGGAGGCGATGAGTTTGAGGGCTTGCGGGATGTGGACGGGGGCGAAATGAACGGCGGCGCGCAGTTGTTCGAGGAGTTGCGGCGTGATGAGTTGATGGGAGACGAGTTTGGGGCCGCCATGAACGATGCGATGGCCGACGGCGATGGGAGCGGAGTGGATGTGAGCGCGGATGGCTTTGGCGACGGTGGCGAGGGCGGTGGCTTGGGATTCGTGCGGGCAGTCGCGGTTGAGGAGGGATTCGCCGGAAGAGGAGCGGATGTGCAGAGAGCCGTTGTGGTGGCCGATGCCGTCGGCGCTGCCGGTGAGGAGGGGGAGTTCGTCGGTAGGGCCTTGGGAGTAGACGCCGAATTTGAGGGAGGAGGAGCCGCTGTTGATGACGAAGATTAGGTTGGAGGGTTGTGATGGAGTCGACATGGGTTTGGCCTTTTTTCTGATGTGCGATTTTTTGTTAGGGCGGAGGGATTTGCGATTCGAGATTTATTTGGGGTTGAGGTCCTTCGCTGCGCTCAGGATGACAGCGGGTGGTGGCGGATGGTGGGGAGACTTGGTCACGGTGATTCGCGTGGGGTGGGGAGCTTGCCACGATCCCTCCGCTGCGTGACCCGGCGCGCCAAGATGCGGTGCGGAGGAAAAGGCCGGGTCACTTCGGTTGGGATGACAGGGATTGAGGCGAGATGGGGAAATGTGGGTGGGGGAGGGTCTAAACCCCCACACGCAAATACGGCGTGTGGGGCACCCGCCGCTCCGAAAATTAACAGCACGGTTAGGAATCATTGGGGCCATTTCCAGGTGCGGATTTCTGGTTTGTCTATGCCTTCGGCGTGGGCGTAGCTGATGCTGTCGATGATTTGGTCTTTGAGCCAATCTTTGACGTGGGCGCCGATGGAAGAGAGGCGCTGGACACGGTCGATGACGTCGATGGCGATGTCGAAGCGATCGACTTGATTAAGGATGGCGAGTTCGAGAGGCGTGTTGATGTTGCCCTTTTCTTTGTAGCCGCGGACGTGAATGTTGTCGTGATTCTTGCGGCGGTAGCTGAGCTTGTGGATGAGCGAAGCGTAGGAATGGAAATTGAAGATGACCGGCTTGTCGATGGTGAAGAGGGAATCGAAATCGCGGTCGGAGAGGCCGTGCGG
>JBAVNY010000596.1:0-3144 GCA_049691535.1 Candidatus Acidiferrum sp. | reverse complement strand
GTACTAAGTACAGAGAACCGACAACTGAGAACTGAGAACCGAGAACCGAGAACTGAGAACTGAGAACCGAGAACCGAGAACTGCTCCCCTACGCTCCCTTCCTCGCCACATACGGTTCCAGCAAACTCCGCACAGTCTCATCCACCAGCGCGTCCCCGAAATAATCCAGCCGCATCCGGTCAATGCTGCCCGCCTTCACGTTCAGCGCCGGAGTAATCTGCGCGTTCTTCACAATCTGCGCGCACGCCACTTTCACATTCGCCGGAATCGTCGCCAGCCCCGCGTTGTACACCACGTCCACTTCGTTGAAGAACAATCCCAGCGAATTCACCGGAAACGTCAATTCTCCGCTTGCCTCCCAGACGTCGACATTCGCCGGATCAATCGTCGTCCACGATCCGGGCAACGCAAACACCAGCGCGAATTCCATGCTCAACTCCGGAAAGGACCACTCCCCTCGCCGCGGAATCCCATACCGCCCCTGCAGAGTCACAATCGGCGAAGTCGCCGGCGCCACCGCAACCAAAGGCAGATAGCTCAACCGCACCGTGTTCATTTCCGGAGGCATCTTCAACCGCTCCTGATACTGGTTGACTCCCAGCGTCGCCCGTCGGCAATGCGCATCGATAATCGCCGACGCCGCCGTCACCCACGACGAATCGGTTGTAGCCTCCAACCCATAAGCCAAATACTCCGTAGCATCCAAATAATTCATGATGATGTCTTTTCTGCGAATAAACGCCCGAGGGTGCCCCACCCTTGTCTTCGCGAATTTTGCGAAGACAGGGTGGGGTTTTTGACTTCCTCTCAGCCTCTCAATTCGCGAACTGAGAACCGAGAACCGACAACTGAGAACTGGACTCCCTAGTCCGTCACCTTCACTTCGTAGTGTGCGTAGTTTGCCAACTTCACGACTGGAGCCCCGAACTTCACCACGACCTGCTGTTGGGCCAACGTGCTCGGCAGTCCCAGCTTGAAAACACGCGGATTCGGATCGGTCAGCCAGTGATACTCGATCAGGTCTTCCGTCACGATGTACGCCGGCAGCACCGCACCAGACCCGAGTGTCCCGGTATACCCCAGCGCCCACTCCGGAATCAGAGGCAGATCGCCCGCCTGTGTGCTGAGCGCCTTTACGGTATAGCCCGCGGTGATGTTCACTGTGTTCAATACCTGATTGAACTGGCTCTTCAGTTCCTGGTCGATCAAGTCCAGCAGCATCGGGTTCGCATAAATCGCCGTCGGCCGAACTTGATACGACGCATTCGATACCATCTGAGCGACCGCGGTCTTGATTGTTTGCACAATTGTGCCGCTGCTCTTCGCGACCGTCACTGTGGGCGGGTTCGGTCCCGCCGTGATCTGCCCGATTACCCCAAAATACTGCGAGGTAGTCGGAGCACTCAGCGACGTGTCGCTGCCATTCCACAGCGCCACGTCATGCGTCCGCATCAGTCCGTCCACGGCATCCGCCAGGTCCTTCGCCTGCATGTAGGCAAACTGGCTCTGCTGTGCGCCGATTTCCAGGTCGAACAGGTTGTAGTTGATCTGCGAAACCAACGCCTTCAGCGGCACGGATAACTCAATCCGAGCCGGAGTCACGGCTTGCGGATTGAGGCTCTGCGGATTCACAAACGCCTGCGCCGCTGTCGGTGCCGGAATCGCCGTTTCCTCAATGAACCGCGACGGATGTCCCGTCGCCGGCACCTGCTTGATCCGCTGCCCAAATGCTCCCCGCCGCCTTACGATGTCGAAAATCTCCGTCTGGTACCGGTCCACTTCCACCGCGCCCGGCCCCAGATACTCCGCCGCCGCCATCAAATCCAAGAATCGTCCCTGCATGTCTTCTCCTTAATTAATTGATTTTTCCCTTCAGAATCTCTTCAACCCTATGTCACCCCGAGCGAACCTATAAGCTCTACAAACCTCGCGGGTGCCCCACCCTTGTCGCGTTTTGTGCGACAGGGTGGGGATTTTGACTTCCTCCGTGCCCTCTGTGGTGAAGGAGTTTGTTCCCCTAAAAACAAAAAGGCGCGATTAAGTCGCGCCTTCCCTCAAAGCTAGAAGCTAGAAGCTCTCCCTACTCGATGACCCCGGCCCGCGCCAACTCCGCCTTCACTGCAATTCGCTGCTCCACGGTCAAACTCTGCAGCGTCTTATCGAGCACACCTTTGTCGATCTTCTCTCCCCCCGCCTCCTCGCTCTTCGCCAGGATCGCCGACACCATCGGAGGCAGCGTCTTCCGCATCATCCGCGCCGCCTGAGCCTTCAAGTCCGCGTTGGACTTCTCCAGCTCCGCCACTCGTTTCGACAATTGCTGCGCAGCTTCGTTCGACGCCTTCTCTTCAGGCTCGCCCTCCTCCACCGAAGCCACGATTCGATCGACCTTCGCATTCAGCGCCTCTTGCTGCGCATCCAGCCGCCCCAACACGCGATCCAGCGATTCGGCCGCCGTAGCCAGCCGTTCCGCCGTCGCCGTCAACTGCTGCATCATCTCTTCATTCATTCGTTTTGTTCCTCCTGGAACTGCATCTGTAATTCTGACCGAGTCGAAGGATCCCATGGGGCTGCACAACTCGAGGGTGCCCCACCTTTGTCTTCGCGTATTTTGCGAAGACAGGGTGGGGACTTTGACTTCCTCTGTGCCGCTCTGTGTCCTCTGTGGTGAGTGGGTTCACGTACTCAACTCAATCCACGTATCCTGAAACGCCGCCTTGTCCTTCCGCAAAATCGCCGCCCCCGTAAACGTCACCCCAATCAGCTTCCATATCCGCGCTCTCTGGTTCAGCACATTCACCTTCGTGACCTCGAACGACATTCCCAGGGATCCCGCCCCCGCCGTCCCCATCAACACCAGGGGAGTCTCCGCCCGCAGCGCAACCACTTCTTCTTTCTGTCCCGATCCCAAGCGAGCCGACTGAACTAGCCGCTGAATCTCTGTCACCGCTCCAGCCAAAGATTCCCTGAGCTTCTTCCCCTCTCCCGCTAATGTCTCGCCCGACGCCTGAAGCCCGACGCCCGACGCCTGAGGCCCGAGTTCCGAACTCCGACGCCCAACGCCCGCCGGTCGCCTCCCCTTCCGCCCGCTCTCCTCCACAATCTCCGGAAAATCCTTGGCGTACAGATACCCGCTCACCTCCAGAT
>JBAVNY010000595.1:0-3692 GCA_049691535.1 Candidatus Acidiferrum sp. | reverse complement strand
CCACTCGCCCTTTTCCATGCTTCGCGATATACCGCGTCACCTCGCCGCCACCGGTGGAATGCCCAATGTGCACTGCATTCTTAAGGTCCAGTGCCGTCGTCAGTTCGGCAACGTCGGCTGCATAGGTGTCCATGTCATTGCCCTTCACCGTCTGCGTCGAACGACCATGTCCCCGGCGATCATGGGCGATCACACGGTACCCACGCTCCAGGAAAAACATCATCTGCGCATCCCAGTCGTCAGCAGATAGCGGCCAACCATGATGGAAAACCAGCGCCTGGCCACTGCCCCAGTCCTTGTAGTAAATCTCTGTTCCGTCCTTCACTCTGATCTTATCCATTCGTTCTCCTTGAAAGGAATATGGGAATCGCCTAACTCGCATGCCGATAGCCCAATGCTTCGGATGCCAGCCACTTCATTTCGAAAGTTTTTTTCGGACAACGCCGATGCACAATTGCTTTCCTGTACCAGTCTGGACTAGGAGTGCGGAATGTCGTGGAGGGGGAACGTGTAGGTACTGGGATCAAGCTTTCCGATTAGCTCTATAGAGCTTGCGATCAGTTCCGAGTTGCCGACGATCCGGAACTAACGCATAACGCGAATGGGACGAATGATTGGCACTAGCTGGAGGCTCAAGCTCCTGCCATCGCAATTCCGTTCATCAAAGTCACAATGGACTGGCAAGGATCCCTGGCTTCATGGGCGCGGCACAGTCAATCCCTCACAAATGTGAGCTACGTGCTCAATCGAGGCCGACGCGGTGCAGTAGGTCCCGGTATCGGGCCTCCGAGCGAATCGAATCAAACACCGGATCAACGGCTAAGTATGACATCCAGACGGCACGATCACGATAGGCAGTCTCAAGCCACTTGTACGTCTGCTCCTTATCATTCAGAGCGGCGTAGATTTGTGCGATGCCGTAGGGCGAAACATAGCGCTTGGTGGAAATGTTTCGCAGCTCACGGATGACGCGAAGGGCTTCCTTTTTTTCTCCGGCCAGAGCTAGACTCACTCCGACCTGGGCCGTGTAAAGTGGGCTACCTCCGGACAGGCTGGCGGCTTTCTGTAACTCATCGAGACCTTCCTTGTGTTTCCCCTGTTGTACGTAGCTTTCGCCGAGGATGAGATGGGCGGCTGCAAAGTTCGGATCTAAGTCGACCGTGTTCCGGCTTTGCTCCATTGCGCCATCATATCTGCGCGCGAGGTAGTAGCGGAAACCGACCCAAGTCCCGATCATGAGATTTAGCGGATCGAGTTCGAGTGCTCTTTTGGCTTCAACCTGAGCTTCATCGTGCCTCCCCTCGATCGACAGATAATCGCCGTACCAGTGATGCGCATTGGCGTATTGAGGGTTCAACTCCAATGCGCGCTTAAACTCAACCTCGGCTGCAGGCCAATCCCATTTGTGACCAAGAACCAGAGCTAGCGAGGCGTGAGCCTCAGCAGAATGCGGATCGATTTCAACCGCCTTCTGAGCTGCTGCGTATGCCTTCGGAAGCACCTCCGCCGGGGACAAAAACCCATGCCAGGCCAGTCCACTGCTGCAATCGGCTAATCCGGAGTAAGCGGCGCCGTAGCCCGCGTCTTTGCTTATTGCTTGTTCGAAATAAAGCGCTGCTTTGGGCATACTCTCGGCGGTCCGCTTGTTCCAGTAATAGCGGCCTTTCAAGTAGGCTTCGTACGCTTCCGGGTCTACCGTGCGCGCGGAGCCAAGACTCGCGTGTTCCTCTCCGGTGATCGTGACCTCGACTCTCCGCGCGATGGATTGCGCCACATCGCTCTGCAGGCTGAGCACGTCGCGCAGCTCGCGATCGTAAGACTCCGACCAGAAGTGCTCGTCGGTTGCGGCGCGAATTAACTGAGCGTGAACGCGGATGCGGCTGCCGTCACGGATTACGGACCCTTCGACGATGGCGTCAACCTGAAGGGCTTTGGCGATCTCCGGTACCGATAAGTGTGTGTCCTTGAAGCGCATCACGGAAGTGCGAGAGATGACACGCAGGTTATGGATTCCAGAGAGACGTCCGATGAGTCCTTCGGTCATTCCGTCTGCGAGGTATTCCTGGCTTGCATCGCCAGAGAGGTTTTGCAGAGGCAGTACCGCCAACGACTTGATAGGCGGCTGGCTTGTGAAATTAGAACCGCGACCGTGATACAGCACCAAAGTGACGGTGAATATTACGAGCGCAGCCACACCCGCGAGTAGCATCAACCCGCGGACGGAAATTGCTCTTGCCGTCGCAGGCTGAACCGCAGGCCGCGGACTTAAATCAACTGGCGATGGGACCGTCGGGGCGTGGGCGGCCGACTCGACCAAAATCGGAGCGTTCGCGGCGCCATTGCTGACGATCACCGGGGCGGAGAAGCGGTATCCCTTCCCAACTACGGTTTCTACAAACCGGGGCTTTTCCGGGTCTTCGTGTAGCGCCAGGCGGATTTTGCGGATGGCGGTATTAATGCTGTGGTCGACTTCGAGAAATACGTTCTTGCCCCATAGGTGGTCGGCTATATCGTCGCGCGACACCAGCTCGCCGCGCCGTTCGACCAGCAGGATCAGCAAATCCATGGGGAGCTTTTCCACGCGGAGGAGTCGCTCACCCCGTTGCAGCCGATAACGCCCCTGATCGAGTGTGAAATCGCCGAATTGGTATTTTGGGGGCATGAATTCCCACAGAGGCCGTGACTAGCGTTGCCGGAATGATGCGCCATGGTCGGCACAGAAGCAATAGCTTCAGCAACTTAAGAGTACAGTGAATCTTGATCTTTCCTTCAGAGAAGCTGCATTGCCTTGTACCACCCAACGAGGGATAAACGCGCACCGAATTCTCAGACCGGGAGGTCCGTCATGCAAAAATTTTCGACTACGCTCGGCAACACAGTTAAGACCGCATCACGATTGGGGCTCGCCATAGTATCGGCACTGGTGCTTGCTTCCTCAGTTTTCAGCGCCGATGCTGTTTTGGACTGGAACAAAATCGCGGTAGACACCGCCGCGGTTGGCCAGAGCCCCTTCGCCCAGGCACGTTACGCAGCGATCGTACAACTGGCGGTATTTGAAGCGGTGAACTCTGTCACCCACGAATACCGGCCGTATCTGGGCACCATCGTCGCGCCTCCTGGGGCCTCCGCTGACGCGGCAGCCATTCAGGCCGCCTACGATGTGCTGGTCAATTATTTCCCGAACAGTCAAACAACCCTGCAAATGCAGCTGGTGGCCTCATTGGCGTTGATATCCGACGGTCCATCGAAACAAGATGGCATCGCCACCGGTCACGCCGCAGCTGGCGCTATGATCAGTCTGCGCGCCAACGACGGCTCAGCCCCACCCAAGTTTTACACTCCGGGACCATTCATCCCGGGAGCATGGCAGGCCACGCCGAGCTGCCCAGTGATCAATGGAATTGCGGTCGGGACCTTTTTTCACTGGCAGAACGTAACCCCGTTCGGCATCCAGAATGTCGCGGCTTATCTGCTCGATCCACCGCCGTCGCTAACCAGCAATCGCTACGCGAAGGCCTACAACGAGGTGCTGGCGGTCGGGAGCGTCACCAGCACGGAGCGGACGCAAGATCGAGCTGATGTGGTGCACTTTTTCCAGATAACTTCGCCAACTCAGGCGCTCAATCAGGCAGCCCGTCAGGTCGCGGTGGAAAAGGCGGGTACCCTCTCTGAAAATGCGCGCGCCCTGGCCC
>JBAVNY010000594.1:0-8501 GCA_049691535.1 Candidatus Acidiferrum sp. | reverse complement strand
AAACGTCAGTGCTCTATCGGAGGCGCGTTTTCACGAATGAGTTAAGGTGGGCACGGTGGTCTGCGCGCGTTCGATAGAGCCGTTTGAACGAAGCCGCCCGTGGTTGCGGCGGACGCGGGCCCTATGCAAATTCAATTGAGGGAAGGTGTGGTGTATAGATGTGCGGGAGCTTTGCGGCAGAGCACAGCAGCGGGCGCTGAGGGAGAAAAGAGGGACGTAAGTGTAAAGGGCCAGCGCTCGAGAAGACGGGATGACACGGTTTGTGGAACGGCAAGGCGTAGAAAGAGTGAGCGTGCTGACGCACGCAGAGGTTTCGTGTTGGAGAGAGTCGTTTCATGCGGCAGCAGTGACGAGAGTGGGAGGAGAACGAAGTTGGATTTCGGTAGCAGTAAGTCTTTCGATGACCATCATCGGTCCACCACACTTGGGGCAGAGCCAAAGATCACTTGAGTCTTTGCTGTTTGATATGTCTTGCTCTGTCTGGGGCGCCGTGCTGAGCAGATGAAAGCAAAGTGGCAGGAGCGTGGCGCGCCTGCGGTTGGCAAGGAAGCCGAAGTTCCGGATGCGCACGAAGCCTTTCGGAAGCACGTGCAACAAAAATCGGCGCAGGAATTTATCGACAGTAAGAGTCAGCAACTTCTGTTCGTTGTTGTGAGCGGAGTCGCGCCAGCGAAAAGTGACTTGGCCATTCACAAAAGAAACTAGACGATGGTTGGAGATGGCCACGCGATGGGTGTAGCGGCCCAAATACTGGAGCACATACTGGGGGCCACCGAATGGTGGTTTCGCATAGACCACCCAGTCTTTTCTGAACAGTGGACGTAGCCAAGCGGCGAAGATTTTCGGCTGAGCGAGACACCTAAGGTCTCCATGGAAGTTGAGTTGGCCGTTACGCAAGGCCTGCCGGAGAGCAGCAACAAACTTGCCGCGGAAAACGCGACGGAGCACGTGAATGGGAAGAAAGAACCGATCGCGTGATTTTACCCAGTGCGTGTGATCGAGCGACAGCCCCCCGGCAGGAATAACGCAATGGACATGGGGATGAAGCCCGAGCTTCTGACTCCAAGTGTGCAGCACGGTGAAGAAACCGAGTTCCGCGCCAAGGTGTCTGGGGTCGCGAGCGACTTCGAGAAGGGTCTCCGCACTGGCGCGGAACAACAGATCATAGAGGACCTTCTTGTTCTGCAGGGCCAGTGGCGCGAGCTGCGCAGGAAGCGTGAAGACCACATGGACGTAGCGCGTCGGGAGAAGTTCTCTTTGACGTGCGGCGATCCAGCGTTCGCGGGCCGCGGTCTGACACTTTGGGCAGTGTCGATTGCGGCAGCTGTTGTAGGAGATGGTGGCGCGATGCCCGCAGCGGGTGCACTCATCGAGATGACCGCCGAGTGCGGCGGTGCGACAGCGCGCAATGGCCAGCAGCACTTTGACATGCTTCCAGCTGAGCCAGCGGCGATTTCGTTCGATGAAAGCAGCTCCCGCGTTACGGATGAGATCGGCCACCTCCAGCGGTGGCCGGCTCATCTACTCTTTCAGCTGCAGTGAATCCAAAGGACTCGCGGTCGCGTGAAGATGGCGCTGGGAAAGATGCAGATAGATGGTGGTCTCTTTGAGATCGCGATGGCCTAACAGGATCTGAATGGTGCGCAGATCTGCTCCTGCTTCGAGCAGATGCGTGGCGAAGCAGTGCCTCAGCGTATGTGGGTGCACATCTTTCTGGAGGCCTGCCCGTTGGGCAGCTTCCTTGCAAGCGTTCCACACTACCTTGGTGGTGATCGGCGTATCACTGGTATGCCAGCGGTTCCCTGGAAACAGCCAAGCGCTTGGCTTGCGGTGTAATTCGCGCCAGTGCTCCCGCAGTGCCTCAAGCAGTTTTGGGCTGAGCATCACATCCCGGTCTTTGCGTCCCTTGCCGCCTCGGACGTGAATGACCATGCGCTTGCTGTCGACATCGCTGACTTTCAGACGCGCGAGTTCGGCACGCCGGAGTCCGGTGGCATACAGTGCCATCAGCAGAGTGCGATGGAAGGTGGGCCAAGCCGCATCGATGAGCCGGGCAACTTCTTCCTGGCTCAAGATCGTTGGCAGGTGAAGTGTTTTTTTCGGATAGGGGGTCTCTTCGATGCTCCAGACTTTCTTGAGAGTCTTGGTGTAGAAGAATCGTAGAGCCGCGAGACGTTGCGCCACCGTGTTGGGTGAGAACTTCCGCTTCTGGAACAACTCGGCCTGATATTCACGAATGTGCCGAGGACCTAAGCGATCGGGAGAACAGTTGAAGCGTCGAGAAAACTCTTCGACGGTACGAAGGTAGGAATTTATGGTAGTCTCGGCGTAATTACGACGCTGGAGTTCCTCCAGCATCATTTTTCGTAAATGGGTCACGGGGATGCCTCCTTGTGACCCAAACTTATCTCAGCCGCTAGCCAACCACTGCTCCGTTCGTCTCACGCGAAGCGTCCGCCGCAGGGCGGCTTCGTTCAAACGGGGTTCGAGACCACCAGCTTCTGAATGGATGACCATACTGAACGCGGCACAGGAGGCCGCCAGTATGGGACGTCGGAAAAAGACAAGCAAACGCTCACGGGCGAAAACAATACTTCGGCTGTCCGACTTGGAACAGTCGAAGAATCCAGTTCTAAACTCGCTGGCAGCAGCGAGTTCGCGATCAACGGTTTATTTAAGCATCGATGAGTACTCGTCAATAAGCATAAATGTGTATCTAGCGTATTAATTAGAAAATTACCGGTTAAGGAGGAGAGATGAACCGTTTGCTCCCGCTCACTTCGGCAACACCCCATTTGCTGGCAGGTGCTCCAGACCTGAACCGTAATAGCCCGCCAGTGCCTGGCGCTCCTCTTCGGTGAGCAGTCCGGCGATGCTGCGCATGGGCATGTTGATGTCATTCGCCCGCGCACCAGTGGCGAAGTCACGTAATTGCCGCAGTACATAATTCGCGTTCTGCGCTGCCAGCGACGGCGCACCGGTCTTGAAGCCCACCGGGCCATGACAGGCCTGGCACGGTGGAATCCCACGCCGCACGTCTCCCAGAACAATCAGGCGGCCTGCAGTCGCCGATTGCGCCGCCGGAGTCGCCGCTTGGGGAAACGCTTGGCGTTCCAACGGATCGGCCGCGGTCGGCAGCATGGAGTAGTACGCGGCAAGGTCCGCGGAGTCCTGGCGCGTCAGCGGGGCCGCTATGCTGCTCATCTCCGCGGAATTGCGCTTGCCTGACGCAAAATCTTCCATCTCTTTCCAAAACGCCAACCGCTCCATGCCCGCAAGATTTGGAATGTTGGCATTCGCGCTGAAGCCTTCGCTGCCATGACAATGGTCGCAGCGTTTCGCCAGCAACAAGCCGCGTAGCGCATCCCCTTGCGAAGCTTCGAGAACCGTTTCCGATTCCCAGGCCACAAATGAGGGGGCGCGCGCGGGAGGTTGCCCGATTGCACCCAAAGAGCTAGGCGTCGGCGAGCACCCCGACAGCATTAGCGGGGCAATAAGCAAAACGCTAAAGCACGTTCGCAGCAAGCCGCGCGAGCAGCTTTGCATCCGACTTTCATTACGGTGCGGCACAGTTCACCCTGTCTGCCGGCTGCAAGTTCTGGAACCGCTCCGCCGGCACGACCTCCAGTCGTGCATTCATGGCGAGGTGGCCCGGGCCGCAAAACTCGGTGCACGGCATTCGAAATACGCCGGGATGCGCGATCTGCAAGGTCGCTTGCGTAACGGATGTGGGCGCCGCCTTCACGAGGAAGTCGAGTCCGGCGATCGTCAGGGCATGTGCGCCATCCGCGCTGGTCAGCCGAAGGTGCACCGGAACACCCGCCGGAATGCGCACGCAATGTGGCACAAACATATATTGCTGCGCAATCATCCGCAGCGTGTAGGAGCCATCCGCTTCCCGCGCAGTCCCCAGATTGTTCTCGACAAATTCGCCCTGGAGATGGAGCGTCTCTGGATCTACGCGCCGGTGGCCCATCAGCGCGCGCCACAACGGCAAATCGAATTCATAGAAGCGCGTCATCGCCAGGGGCGTTCCCACGATCAGCAAGGCGATGAGCATTTGCACCACCGCCGTCCTGGCGCGGACACGCCGTGCACCAATGGCTTCGCCGCTCATCGCCTGTTCTGATCCGCCCAGACACAACAGGCAAAGCTGATGACCGCGAGAGCTCTCACGCCAAATAAGTCTTTCGAAACCCCAGTTTTTCCCACCCGTCGAACGTTCATCTGCACGCCGCCTGTTCTACGAATGAATTACTCGGTGAGACGAAAAGTTATCATAGAAAATTACTGGACACTAATCCCAGAAAACTCCATCCTGGCTTGGCGACAACTGCGAAATGCTCGGAGCGTCCACACGAATTTGCACTTAGTGTCCAACGGGCTGACACCCGACGTGACATCTGCTCTTATTCTTTAAACTCGGAGCCGTGGAAGGTCGCTTCGATTCCCACGCGCATCGGCCGTGGCAGATAAGTTGGCATAACGCGTTATCGCATTCGTGTGCTGCCTGAGTTCTCTTTATTACCTCTCCGGTTTTGGTGTCCAACGCCTGCTGGCGAGCGTGCAAATCACATCTAATTCGCATCTCGACATCCTGCCAGCACCGTAAGATTCAGCCGCGAGCAACGAAGTCCAGGTTTGAGGGTCCTACTACCCTTCCCTTGAATTCTGGTGGCACGACCGTTGCTATCTGGGCCCCGGAATCGAACTGGCCGAAAGCGGCACGCGATCAAGCCGCATTGGGGCGATGGATCTCGAAACAGAATGAAATGGACGGAATTTGCAGTACGTTGCGGCCCCCCGCAACCAATTTTGAATGACTCGAAACGGCTTGGAGGAGTCTCCTTCTGAGCCGTTTTTTTCTTCGCCAACGATCGGAGATTCCCACAAGAATGTCCTTCTCTCAGGTAAAGGGGTTGGAGACAGTAACGCTTCCAATCTGTTGTCCATCCTGAAAGTCTTCACTGTAGAGAACTTCACAGTGACCTTCGACTGCAGAAGCAACGATTAGCGAATCATACCAGGGTAACTGGAATCTCGCTCCAATCCGCAACGCCTCTCCATACAAAGCTTGCGAGGAGTTCACTGACAGCAGTGGACGAAACGTGGTCGACAAATATTGTTCTGCGTCGATGCTACTCATAGGTTTCGAGAAACGGCGCAGAGCAACATTAAAGAACTCTTGCACCACTTGATAGCTGACAATGCCACCACGCGTCTCGATTGCACTTCTGATTAGCTTCGTAGCTTGTGCGGCCTTCTTCGGTGAACTCGCGTCGAAGGAATATACAAAGATGTTTGTATCGAGAAAGAACCTACCGCTCATTCATCTCGTCCCGGCTATAACGCCGTCCCGCCTGTACATGCTTCAGGCGCTTCATGAGAGCGTCGAACTCCTGCGTGCCGCCGCTTCGTGTTGTGAATTGTTCTAACCATTCACGGAACATCGCATTGAGCGTCTTATGCTGGGATTTGGCAAGCAGGCGCGCTTGCTCAATCAGTTGCTCGTCGGCACTCAGGGTAATGTTCTTCATACGAAAACAGTGTACACGATTTTCGTGTGGCTGGCAAGCGGCCCCTCAAACACGGCGGACGGCACAATGATGGCGATTATTTCCGACGATGGCCAAAGGTCTTTGCCAGGAATAACGAACTTCATAGCCACACTCGCCCGCGGGGAACTTTTCCTGCGTTCGACCTCTAGTTCGAAGAAGCTAAACGGCCACAAGCCAGCTTTGGGGCGAGTCGTCATCGAAGGGCTCAGCGGGGCGATGCAATGGCGCTTTAGATACGGGGCCCTCAGATGGAGCGATGTGCTGCCGTAGCCTGTCTTCCCGTGTCAATGTCCAAGCCATTTCGGCCACCGTCACCACTCGATTGGCATCGAAGCCTGCTTAGGTTTGGTCAGGTACTGTAAGTACTTCGCGTGCCTTCGTTATCGAAAAAATTCATGGGTAGTTCGATGGAATTCTGTTGCGACTTGGCATATATCAGCGATAATTACCTCAACGCGTAATACTCACCTGTCGACTCCCGCCGGCAAGTTCAAATTCCGTAAAACTCACAGTTCCCCGCTGAAAGGCCCTCATGTATCCGGGTATTGAGCTTCGGCTGCACCGTTATGTCGTTGTACTTGCCGAGGAGCTGAATTTCACTCAGGCTGCGCAGCGTCTGAATGTCACGCAGCCGACATTGAGCGCTCAGATTCGTGATCTGGAGGGTGAGATCGGCGTAAAGCTGTTTGAACGAACAAGAGGCGGGCAGCAGGTTTTGCTGACAAGTTCAGGAGAAGCCTTCGCAGCGCAGGCCCGACTGGCTCTCGTTCACGCTGATCGAGCGCTCCAAGAAGCTCGCGCCGCGCACGGCCAGCCTACTGGAACATGGAAGCTAGGATATTCTCCACTAATCGATATCCGTAGTGTTTCAAAAGTACGTAGCTATTTGTCTGACATGCATCCGGCTGCAGATTTTCGATTTGTCAGCGGGCACACATCGGAACACGTGGATGGCCTACTGAGAGGCAAGCTGCAAGCTGGTCTCGTGATCCTAACGCCCTCAGAAAAGCGCGTCGAATTTAAGGCCATGTACCGCGAGCGTTTGATCCTGGCACTCCCAACGCTGCATCCCCTGACAACGAAAAAGCATATCGAAATCACCGATTTGCATGACCTGCCGCTCGCAAAGTTACGTGGAGACATCGAGCCTCGCTTTGGCGAAAGCTGGAAGCGGCTCTTTGGCGTAATTCGTGTACGCCCTCGAATAATGCACGAAACGACCACCCAAAACGAAGCTCTGGAATTAGTCTCGCACGATGGGATCGCGGCCATCACGACGCCAGCAGCTCAGCATCCAGCAAATGAGCGGATCGTATTCCGCCGTTTTCTTGATGAAATTCTTATCGCTGACACGGGGCTTGCATATTTTGGAGAACCGACTTCACCCATTCTGAAGTCGCTTCAGAAGTTTCTCTCTGATACCTTCCAGCCGTTGTCCGCTTCGCCTTTTCCCGATGCGATTACCCGGCAAATGATATTGTTCTAAATCGCAGCGAACTGCCTCGCGCGCAGTTTACTAGCTGTCGAGGTGACCTTAAGCCGCGACTCGTCACGAACCGCCTCTGCTCGGAGCAATGATGGTTGTTTGCTTTCCCTGCAGCCAGGTCGCGACTTCATCGGGGTCAAAAGGAACCGACCCGAAAACACGAAATGCCGGAATTCTACCGCTTGCTGACATCTTATAGATATGCTGTGGTGTAACTCCAAGTAGTTTTGCTATCTCGGTGACTTTTAAGGCGCCAGCCTTGCTTCCAAGGTTTCCACGAGTTTCACGGTCCTCTCCCAAGTTCTACCGTTTGCAAACTCTCGCGGGCTGCACCACTCTGTTTTGACCATGTCCAATATTTGTTTCGCACGCACCTATAGCCGACATCTATTAGGCGGACATACCAGAGCTTGCGGCCTCCACTAGCGCACGAACGCGTCAGATAAAGGCGTCTCTGTCACGCTCGTCGCCATCCGTTGTGGCCCTCAAGAAGATTGTCCTTCCGGTGAATCGATTCCGGTTTAGCTCCTGTTCCTGTGTGAAGGAGCCAACCTTCATACACCGAAAGGACAAAGAAAATGAATTCTGAAAATATCAAGAGAGTTACAAGTCAAGCGATCGAGCAACTCGTAGAAGCGCTGAACGCTGGACACAGCGAAGCGTTGACGCGATATCTGGGAGCGATGGCGAAATTCCGAGCCTATTCCCTCCTGAACGTGCTTTTGATCCTGAAACAGCGCCCGAATGCCGGACGCATCGCTGGATACAAGACCTGGCAATCCCTAGGACAGGTTAAAAAGGGCGAAAGGCATCATGATCCGCCCCGATGTTCCGCGAACTTACGGACAACAAAGATGAATCCAATAAATAGGCTGATGCCCATCGTCTCTCGGGATTTCGTGCCGTCTCCGTCTGGGACGAACAGCAAACTACCGGCAATGAATTGCCGCAGATCGGAAGCGTAACCGGCGATCCGAGCGTATACCTCGAACGGTTGGAAGATTTTGTTCGGTCGAACGGTCTTGAACTTACCTATTCTGACTCCATCGCCCCGGCGAAAGGAATGGCCGAAAAAAGGAAAATCACTCTGCTACCGGGACAAGGCCCAGCCGAAACGTTTGCAACACTCGTCCATGAAGTGGCGCATTCCGATATGCACTTTGGTGAACGCCGAGCCGATACCAACAAGCGTATCCGAGAGACAGAGGCAGAATCCGTGGCCTACGTGGTTTGCAGCGCGGTTGGACTTGATCCAGGTACATTGGCCTTGACGGTGGGGACTCCGACCTACTGTTAGCGAGTCTCCAATACGTACAAGCGACGGCGTCCCGCATTCTCGAAGCCCTCGAGGCCGTGCCGCAACAGCAAGCCGCATAAGGCATTTTTTCGAGCGTCTCGGCTTCACCGCCGAGGCGCTTTTTTTGTTTTGTGATAATCCAGAGGTGGGCGTCGCAAAA
>JBAVNY010000593.1:0-9752 GCA_049691535.1 Candidatus Acidiferrum sp. | reverse complement strand
CAGGATGGCGCTAGACGGTTTAACGATTGGGCGAATGATGCGCGGGCGCCCTTCCGTCAAAACAAGAATCACCGGCTTTTTGGCAGCAAGCATTTTCTCGGCGAGTTGAATCTGTTCTTCAGGAAGCGACAAGTCGCGAATGTTGCCGGGAGTTTCCGCGTAGGCCCATTCACCCAGGCAGAGCACGATCGCATCGACATTGGATGCAGCAGCGGACGCCTTCGAGAAGCCCGCATCCTTATCGGTCGATGCAAATGGAACATAGGTGACATTTGCTGCCCCGATTTTTTCCTCGATCGCTCTACGAATCGTTAGATAATCCGTCGGATAGAATGATGCTTTGTCGCCCTGCCACGTATAACTCCAACCGTTGTTGAGCGGCATAAGCGAATCGGCATTCGGTCCAGTAACAAGAACATGCGCGGTCTTCGCCAGCGGCAGCGTGCGATTGTCGTTCTTTAAGAGCGTGATCGATTCGTGGGCCGCTTCCAGTGCAGCTTTGCGCGATTCAGGAGACGCGAGCACCGTCTTGGAATTCACCCCACGTAGCGGCTCTTCAAACAAACCCAACTGGTACTTCAGCGTCAGAATGCGCCGCACCGCTTCGTCAATCCGCGCCACGGGCACCTTGCCCTCGTTCACTAACTGCAGAAGCGCATCGCTGAACCGGTAGTCTTCCGGCACCATGCTCATGTCGACTCCGGCAAGGATGCTGATGCGGGTCGCTTCCTTCTCATTCGCTGCCACGTGGTGCTCGGAAACGAGTTTCTCTATATCCATCCAATCGGAAACCACAACACCTTGAAATCCCAGTTCATCGCGCAAAACATTTTTCAGTAGATAAGAATTGGCGTGGCCCGGAATGCCATTCACCTCGCTCGAATTGACCATCACCGTGTGCGCGCCTGCTTTCACCGCGACCGCAAAGGCCGGCAGGAAATATTCGCGCAAGGTAATCTCTGGAATCAGTGCGGGACTTCGATCGCCGCCGGTACTCGGAAAGCTGTAGCCCACATAGTGTTTCAACGATGAAGCAACATGAAATGGGCTCGAAATATCCGCACCTTCATATCCGCGCACCGTGGCTACGCCCATCACGCTCGCAAGATAAGTGTCTTCCCCAAACGTTTCCCACAAACGGGGCCAAAGAGGTTGCCTTCCGGAATCGAGCACCGGCGAGAACGTCCAAGGGATGCCAGCCTTGCGCGTCTCCGCCGCGGCAATTTCGCTTCCCCGCAACATCAACTCGGGATTCCACGTCGCGGCCATGCCCAGAGGTTGCGGGAAAAGTGTGCCACCCTCCACATAGTTCGTGCCATGAATGGTATCAATGCCATACAGCACGGGAATTTGCAGATGCGATTTTTTCGCCTCGGCCTGAATCGCTCCGATAATCTCATGCCAGTGTTCCGGGGTAAGCGCCTGTTCCTTGACGTTCAGGATTGATCCGGCACTGTATTCAACAATCGCCTTGTGCAACTTATCCGGATTGATTCGAATGTCTTTGTCTTTGCCGTCCGTAATCATGCCGATGCCAAGCTGCGTCATCTGACCGACTTTTTCCTTCAACGACATTTGCGAGAGCAGCTTGTCCACCGACGCAGCAAACTTGCTGGCGTCCGGGCCAGCCGGGGGAGCGATATGCGCCAGCAAGAAGGTCTGACTGTCCACAATTTCGGGAGCATTATCGGCCGCAAGAGGCCCGCAAGACAGAGAAACGGCAAGTAGAGCAATAACGATTATGTAGAGGCTAAAACGCGATTTGGGCACGGAAGTCTCCTGCTCCGGATGGTACATCCTAAGAATGCAAAACTCCAACTCATCTAATCGTAAATTTCGATGCTAGGCACCGACCGCCGCGGCTGATAAACGGACTGGTAAACGCGGGAGAGGGGTTTAGCGGGAACGAAACGGGATGGGAGTCTTGCCTCGGGAATTTGCTGCTTTGACCGGCGCCGCGAGATGCAGGTGCGACCGCAATTTCTCAAGCGCTGCGCTGCTAGTGAGCCCGTATTTCGCGCGCAGGTCGTCGGGCTTGCCGTGCTCGATGAACTGGTCAGGCCAGCCAATTCTTTCGACCGGAGTAGCGATTCGCAGATTACTGAGCTCTTCCAACAGCGCGCTGCCGAACCCGCCCATCAACGCGTGATCTTCGAGGGTGAGCATCACGTCCACTTTACGAGCAAAGTATTCGATCATGGCTGAATCAAGTGGCTTGGCGAAACGCGCATTGATGACCGCCGCACCGATGCCTTCTTTTTCCAATTCTTCTGCGATTTCTTCCGCCATGGGAAGCATAGCGCCCAGAGAAAAAATAGCTACGCGATCGTTCTCCGAGCGCTGCAAAACTTCGGCCTTCCCGATGGGAAGAACCGCTGGCGTCGCTTTGATCGGCACCCCGCGAACCGCACCGCGCGGATAACGAATCGCAATCGGTCCATCGTGCAGCATCGCCGTATACAACATGTCCGCTAGCTCGTCTTCATCTTTGGGAACCATGTGCACGATGTTCGGAACTCCGCGCAAATAGCTGATGTCGAACAACCCGTGATGGGTCGGACCATCGTCGCCAGACAGGCTGCCGCGATCCATGCAGAAAACCACCGGCAAATTCTGAAGACACACGTCATGAACAACCGGATCAAAAGCACGCTGCAAAAACGTGGAATAAATCGCGACAAACGGTTTCATTCCCTTGGCAGCCAAGCCCGCGGCGAAGACCACCGCATGTTCTTCCGCAATCCCAACATCAAAATACTTGTCTGGATGCTTCTCCTGAAACCGATCCAGTCCCGTGCCATTGGGCATCGCCGCTGTAATCGCAACAATGTTCGAATTGTCGTTGGCCAGCTTCGTTAGAGTGTCCGCGAAAACTTCCGAATACGTGGCCTGCCCCGCTGGACGCGTCTCACCTGTCTCCGGATCGTACGGCCCCAGCCCGTGAAATTTTTTCTGCCTCCGCAGCGCCGGCTCGAATCCTTTGCCTTTGGTGGTGAGCACATGCAGAAGCAAAGGACGATCCTGACGCTTCAGAAATTCCAGCGTATGAATCAGCGTGGGAATATCGTGGCCATCCACGGGCCCGTAATACTTCAGGCCCAGTTCCTCAAAAATCAGGCTTGGCCACAGCATACCCTTGGCGGAAGCCTCGGCCCGCTGCGCCATGCGAAACGCGTTGGATCCCGCAAGCTTTTTAACTAATTTCCCCGCACGCTCGTGGAGTGAATCGAAGTTTGGATTGGTAACCAGCTTGTTGAAATACCCAGCGATCGCACCGACATTCTTGTCGATTGACCACTCGTTGTCATTCAGAATGACCAGCAATTTCTTGGTGTGATGCGCCACATTGTTCAGCGCTTCGAAGGTGATTCCGCAGGTGAACGCCGCATCTCCGGCCAGTGCGACCACATGCTCTCTGCCACCCTGCTTATCCCGCGCCACCGCCATCCCCAGCGCAGCGGAAAGCGCCGTGCCCGCGTGTCCTGCACCATAGCAATCATGCGCACTCTCAGTGCGCACCATAAATCCGTTCAAACCGCCCGGCGTGCGGATACTATGAAAAAGTTCGCGACGTCCGGTAAGAAGTTTGTGTACGTACGCTTGATGGCTGACGTCGAATAGGAAATGATCTTCTGGAGTATTGAAGACGTAATGCATGGCGATGGTCAGTTCCACTACGCCGAGGTTGGGTCCCAAATGGCCGCCGGTCTTCGCCAGCACCGTAATGAGCTCTTCGCGAATCTCTGCAGCGAGCTCTTCCAGTTGCGGTAACGCGAGCTGCTTCACGTCCGCAGGAGAACGAATACCATCAAGAAGAGAAGCCATGATTTTGGTGAAGCTTAGAACTGGCAACTTAGATGACAGCGTAATGCAAAAGGATATCTAAGGTTGGAGTAGACCATTTGCCCGCGAGCGTACACTGAATCCGCGAAACTAACGAACCTTTCGAATAATCTGTATGGGCGTGCCATCCGCTGAAATTCTCCACATTCTCCCTACGCAAAAAAGGCCGGATTCGCTTAGGTGTTTGCGCGTATGAGCGAGCTTGTGCTACACAAGGGGCATGCCTGATTTTGCTGCTCCCATTGAACGATTAATCGATGAGTTGAAGCACTTGCCCGGTATCGGCCAGAAAACCGCCCAGCGTTTGGCGTTTCACTTGCTTCGCATACCAGCCCAGGATGCCCTCGCTTTAGCAGAGGCCATCCGCGACGCCAAGGAAAAGATTCGCACCTGCACAACCTGCCACAACATCACTGACACCGACCCGTGTCTCTATTGCGTGGGACCAACGCGCACCAAGAACATCATATGTGTTGTGGAAGAACCGCATAACATCATGGCCATCGAAAAGACCCGCACCTACAGCGGCATGTATCACGTGTTGGGCGGTTCCCTCTCGCCGTTGCAAGGCCGCGGGCCGGATCAGTTGCACATTAAAACGTTGATTGAACGGCTCAAAGGCGGCGGTGTGGAGGAAATCATCATCGCCACGAATCCAACCGCGGAAGGCGAGGCCACCGCGGTCTACATGTCGAAGCTTTTGAAGCCGCTGGGCGTGCGCGTGACGCGCATTGGCGTAGGTATTCCGGTCGGAGCCGACTTGGAATATGCCGATGAGGTGACCATGCTGAAAGCCATGGAAGGGCGCCGCGATTTGTAAGATATGCGCTGGAGCAGAGAGAAATCTGCCTGCTACCAAGCGCGATACTGGGCCCATAGTTCCAGCTTTTTCGCAGTTTGTTGAAAAACTGAGGATAGAACTTGGAAAACTAAGGCGCTAGTACGTACAGAATGTTTGTCCTCTAGGCAAGCTGAAAAAATCAGGTTAAAGTCCGCTAGTCACGGTTGAGGTCCCCGCCAATTCTGCAGGTTCCACCGAGGAACGAGAGCAGGAGAACAGCTATGCCCGGGTTAGAGCGCTACATGGCTCAGTATGACCACGAACACAGTTCCGGGTGGAATAAGCTGCTCCATGGCATTGGGATTCCACTGATTTTCGCCGGTCTGATTTTGTTCGTTTTTCTTCGGTGGAAATGGGGCGCAATCTGCTTCATTGCCGGATGGATTCTTCTGTTTTTGGGCCACCGTATTGAGGGCAATAACCCTGCCTTTTTCCAAGGCCCGGTGTACTTGCTGGTCGGGCCTATTTGGGTCGCCAAAGAGTTCTGGCAATTTCTGACCGGCTCTCATAAGCCGGCAAGCCACGAAAGCGCAGCCGCAAAGAAGCCGTAGCTCATCGAGATTGCTGAAAAGCGAGTCAGGTCGAATATGAACGACGAACCGGGCCCGGAGACCGCGCCCAACTTATCGGACGAAATGGCGGCTATGCCCAACGAAGGCGCAGTGAACGCGAACACGGAATTACGCAAGCGGCGCAGCACCAGAATCGTGCAGGCGGTGCCTCTTGTCGTGACCGGTGTGGACGCGTTGGGCCGCCCTTTTGCAGAACGTACTTCGACGCTGATTATTAACTGCCACGGCTGTCGCTATCAGTCCAAGCATTACGTTCTCAAAAACATGTGGGTAAACCTGGAAGTTCCCCACCCAGAGCCGGGCCACCCGCCACGTCGCGTACGCGGCAAAGTTGCCTGGATTCAGCGCCCCCGCACGGTTCGCCAGCTCTTCCAAGTCGCATTGGAATTGGAAGTTCCTGGCAACGCCTGGGGCATCGCTTTTCCGCCGGACGACTGGTTTGCTTTTCCGGAGGATCAGCCACTCCTTTCGCACGCTGCCGCGGCCGGCGCTGAAGTTACGCCCGGCATGTCCATGGCGGCGACGGCCAGCGAAATGCCTCTGCCACTAATCGAGGCCGAACCCGGCGTGGCTGGACCCGACAATTTGCGCGTCTTCCCTGCTCCAGCCAGTGCGACGGATGCATCCCTGCAACTGGCCCGGCAAGTGGCGCGGTTGCTCGCCGAAGCCAAGCAACAGATTCAAGCAGCAGCGCGCGAAGCCGCCGTCCAAGCCGTTGCCGCCGAACGCCGGCAGGCCTTCGAACAGTGGGATCACAAATATACCGAGCTTCGTGAAGAAGTCTCGCGCGAAACGGCCCACGCTGTCGGCGTGATCCAGGAAGAATCCGAAACTCGCGCGCGTACCGCGCAAGCTGCCGCGGCTGAATCTCTCAAGAACGATTTACCCCGCTGGCTCGCTCCGCAACTCGAGCAGCTCACTCATGAACTGACGGCTGCCTTGGCCCGCGAAGGCGCCGTGCAACGCGAGCAACAAGAAAAGCAACTTTCCAGCGCTCAAGATGCGTTGCAAACACTGTGCGCTCAGGCCGAAGAAGCGTCAGCAAAATTGCGCACTCAAGCCGAGCAGATGGAGTCGGAACTTGCCGTGCGCTTGCAGCAGGCTGCTCGTAAGGCGGAAGAGGAAGTTCGCGAGCGAGAAGCCGCATCTGGCACGCAGCACGACACGCTGAACGCTGCCGTGCAAGACCTTCAAGCGAAAATCGCAGCAACACAGGCCGAAGCACAAAAGGTCTTAGAGGAGCAATTAGCTCGCGCAACCGAAGCGGCCGCCAGCGCTCGCGCTCAAGCCGAGCAGTTGGAAACGCAGATCAATGTCCGCCTGGAAGAAGCTGCCAGAAAAGCCGAGGAAGAAGCGCGGCAGCGAGACGAGACTATAGCTCAGCAGAAACTAGCCTTGGGCGCCACTGCAGAGGATATCAACGGGCGCGTCGCGGCAGCGCAGACGGAAGCACAGAATTCCCTGCGTGAACAGCTCGCCAACGAAGTAGTATCTGCGCAAGGCCGTTTGCAGAGTGCTTTGGAAGGCGCGCTTCAGGCTGTCGAAGAACGCGCGACGGGCAAGCTCAAAGAACAGACCAACGAGCTTCGCACGGAACTGCGCGAAGAAGGCGCCAAGCAACGTTCCGCCGTGCGCGAATCCCTCGAATCGCATACCAAGCACATTGAAGAAACAGTTGCCCGCGCCAATCAGGCTGCGGAGCGCCTGGAACAATTTGCAGCGCGCATCGAAACCGTCCAGCAACAGGCCATTGGCGGCTTCCAATCGCAACTCGACGATGTTCTAACTCTTCATCGCAATGAATTGCATCGCCGCTCAGAAACCCTGTTCGAAGAGATTCATTCCCGAATTCGCGGCAGCTTCGAATCGGCCAACAGCGACGCGCTGGAAAAATTCGAGCAGCACGTACAGTCCATGGTTGTGCCGCACATCACCCAGGCTGAAGAAGCGGTTCATCGCCTGGCTGGAGGGCGCTCGCTATTGGATGCTGCCCTTACGATGCAGCAGGACCGCATTCGAAACTCGGCAGACGAAGCCTTCGCCGAAGCACTCAGCCGGTTCCGCGAAAACCTCGGCACTGTAGAGCAAGTGCTAAACGATTCCGCACATACCATCACCACGAGAAATCTCGATGAATTGGAAGGCAAAGCCGCCGATCTGAAGCACCACGCTCTGGAAGAAATGCTGAAATCCGCGGAATGGTACGAGAAAAAAGCACAATCTCAAATGCAACATCAGGCCGAAAGGGTGGTGGAGCAGGCGAGCACGCAGCTTCGCGAAAAAGCCGGCGAAGTTTCCAGCCTGTTTACGAACGAACTGAGCCACGCCAGCAACAGCTACCTGACCCAGGCTCACCAGCAACTCGAAGAAACCGTGCGTGATTCTTTCGAACGCGTGCGCATGCTATTCACCGAAGCAGCGGATACCACTTCGGCCGCGTTTACCGATGAAATCCAGCGGAATGCCCGTCAGGAACTGGATGGATTCACAGAGTTGATGAACAAATCTGTCGAGGAATCGCGCGAACGTCTGGACGCGGCACGCGAACTGGTTAGCCATCAGGTTTCTTCCGAACAAGCTGAATTTCTCCGCCGTTTTCAAAAAACCATGGGCGAGACCATGGAGCAAAGCTTGCACGAGGCCAACGGCAAGGTACAAGCCACCTTTAGTTCCCTCCTTGAAACTTGGAAGTCTGAAAGTGATGCGAAGCACGCGGAACTGCGCAGCGGCTTCGCCAGTATCAGCAACGAAGCGGCAGAGCAGTATCGCGGGCGACTGGAAAACATTACAAACTCCTGGATGGTGGCTACCGTGTCGACACTCAATCATCAATCGCGTGATGTGATCGCCAAGATTGCAGCAACCGCGGAAGAGCGCTTGCGCGAGGCCTCTACCGAAGTCTTCGCCAAGTTCGGCGACACTCTGCGCGAACGGTTGCAGCAGATCGCCAGTGGATTCGACAACTTGTCGCAGCCTCCCAAGAGCTAACCCGGCTCTGCGCGTGAAATCTCTGCCTCAATGTCCGTCTCGATCCTCAGCCAGCCATACCTAGCTGATCGGGGAGTCGCGGCAATCCCGCCAGCCCTGTATACTTCTGCAGTTCATCTATGGCTAACCGAGCTTATCTTCGCGTGTGGACACGCGACTTTTCGCAGCAAACGATGATCGCGGAATTTGCGCGATTCCTTACCACTGCTCCGGTCACGGAAACGGGACTCGGCTTCCAGCAAATGATTGTTCAACCCGTCGATACCACCGAAACTCCCGTCGTTGAGTGGGACTTCAAAGAGGGAAACTTTGGACCCGCAGAAATCGCCGCACTGGCTGCGCAGCATTTGGATCCAGACACCGCTTACATCGTCATTGCCACATGGGACCTATGGAGTTTCGACGTTGAAACTCTGAAGTGGACGCAGAGTCCGCAGCCTCTGGAAATCCAGTGTCTGGGTCCCGCCTATGACGACGGAATTGCCGCAAGCGCCGGACACTTCATTGCGGATCTGGGTTTCGAACATTTGTTTACCGGGCACGCAGGCCTGCTCGCCCCCGGTGCCGCGTCAAATCCGTTCGACAGCTCGGATCATCCGATGGAGCGAATGTTTCGCAATTGGATGAGCAGCAGCGAGAATCTGAAGGAATATCACCGCAAAACGCGAGAGAACATCCAGAAGTTGTTTGCGTGGGTCGAGGCGGTGGAAGCGGCGCTGCCCGTTCAGCGCAGCGAACTGTCAAGCGAAGGGGAAGAAAATTTCGAGGCGCGGCTGGATGCGATCCTGGGTCAGAAATAGCGCAGCGCTAGCGTCAACGGTCTGTTTGGCATTAGCCGCAGCGACGATGCTTAGTGCCCAGACCTCGACGCCCGCTACAAAAAAGGTCGGGACGCATCGAATGAATGAGCTGACCCTGGCAGGGTTGCGGCCGGGGCGGGACACCCGAGGTAAGGCCATTCAGCTTTATCGGAAACCACCCGCATCATCAGATCGCCAGAACGCCCAACTCACTTGGGCCAGCGGGTGCAACTTGCAGACATTGACTATGGACGTCGACCCCGATGGCAAGATTCAGGTGATTCGCGCCACCGCCGCTGATACCAAGGAAGCGGCGCTGGATTGTAAGAGTGTGCCACCCGCTTCGTGGAGAACCGGGAACGGTTTACGAGTCGGGGACCCAGCCAGCAAGGTGGCTGAACTTTACGGACAGCCGGACTCGCGGAGTCCTAGCACGAAGGACGGCCAACCGTTAGAATTGTGGTATTACGCGTTTGATTGGGCGGGTGCCGACGTGCCTCAAGTAATGGAAGTTTTGTGCACCGTGGAGAAGGATGGCAGCCCCGCGCGAGTGGTCGAAATCACGCTCGCGGCGCCAAGTCTATGAGCGGGCACCCGGCCGCCAGCCAATCAGATTTCAGGTTACGCCCAGGCTTTCCGCGCGTCTATTTCAGAAAGGATTCGAATGCTTCGCTCCCTGTACGAAGTTCTTCACGAGAAGCGCTGGAA
>JBAVNY010000592.1:0-11927 GCA_049691535.1 Candidatus Acidiferrum sp. | reverse complement strand
AACTGCTCGAGAAGAGGCCGCTGCTATTCGGCCGGGAGTTCGAAAACCTGCTGAGGGCGGAACCCGAACTCATGAGGCCAATCTATCTACGGCTCTATGAGACCGAGGAGACGCTAGTCGCCAAGGCCGAAGTTCCGGGCTACACCGAGAAGGAACTCAACATCATTTGCGAGCCGTGGAGGCTGGTGATCACCGGCAAGAGGGAATACAAGGAAGAGAACAAGATCGACAAGAAAGACGAAGCGCCGATCATTCACACCGAAAAGACCCACATCTTCAAGACCGTCAAGCTCCCGCTGGAGGTACGGCCTGAGGGCGTCAAGGCCATTCTCAAGAATGGAATCCTTGAGGTGACGCTTCCCAAGGCGGAAGTCGTGAAGAAGGTAAAAGTTGAGGTGAAGGCCTTCTAGCGACCGGTCCTCTAAAGGAGTAATGTGCCCGGGAGGCGTGCTCGTGGAGCGAAGTTCGCCTCCCGGATTTATGTCTAGACCTCATTGACCGGCTAAAGCGCTCAGCCTACTCTGTACTCTCATGGACACGGCCATCTCCCAAATCCCGAAACGCCGGTGCGTTGCTCTTCCATTCCCTATTTTGATTACTGCTGCCATCATCTTTGCCGCTGCTACGTCGTGGTACGCGTTCCTGTGGATTGCAAACGCGCAGCGTCCGGGAAATCCAGTCGAAATCGGAATTAATGCTGGCCGGGAAACCCGCTTTGATCCGGGCACTTCGTCGATCTCCATCTACAACGTCGTCAGTGCAAGTCCTGCGGAAGCCGTTGGCATCCAGCCGGGCGACCGCATGATTGAGATCAACGGAGTGCCGGTCACGTCCTTTTTGCCTTTCAAGCAGACCTGGGGTAAATCGCATCCCGGTGAGGTCGTAGAAATAAAGGTACGGCGTGCCGGTGAAGCCGAGCCTCTGGTATTCCGTCCACGGTTTCGCCAGGCGATGCAGAACAAGCCGGCTGAAGGCGTTGCTGAAAAATCAGCGCAACGCGTGACCAGTCTGTTTCCCCTGTTTTTCGTACTGGTGGGTTTCGCGGTTCTGTTTTTTCGTCTGGACGATCCCGCTGCATGGCTGCTGGCTGCGCTGTTTGCCGCTTTTGTGGCAGCTCCTGGGTTCAAAGATTTGCCTTCGATCGCACCGGCTTTTGGCCCCTTCGTAAATGTGTTTCGCGCCTTATTCAACGGCTGCTTGCCCGCTCTCTTCTACATCTTCTTCGCGGTCTTTCCGCAGCGCTCGTGGCTGGACCGCCGTGCGCCCTGGTTGAAGTGGGTAGCGCTGGCCTTTGGTATCAGCCAAGCAATTCCGGGCTTTCGTGATGGCGATCCGCGTTGGCCAAGTTTTCTGTGGCGAATGTTGGGAGATCCGTTCACCAACAATGTGCGACTTGTGATTAGCTATTCCTTCATGTCTTTGGGTTTGCTTTCGCTGCTATTGAATTCGCTCAGCAAAGACATCCCCGCCGATGTTCGTCGAAAATCGCGCGTCATGTTTTGGGGAACCATTATTGGGACTCTGCCCATCATCGTGGAACGCATGGTTGCGGATTTCACAGGGCACGAACTGTCGTTCTGGACCGGCACCGTAATCATCATGCTTTTGCTCTTGTATCCACTGTCCTTTGCTTATGCCGTGGTGAAGTATCGCGTACTGGAAATTCCGGTGCTGTTGCGGCGCAGCGTGCGCTACGTGTTGGTGCAACGGGGCTTTTTCGTTTTGCTGCTGGTCGCCGCCTTTGCCGCCATCTATCTTTTCACTCATTTCTTCTCGGACGTTTTCACCGGTAATTCACAAGTAGGTATGGGGCTTAGCGCAGTGTTCGGCGTGGCTCTGGTGTGGGCTTCCGGGCCGCTGGTAAAACGCGGCACGCAGCGGATCGACCGCGCCTTTTTCCGGAGTTCGTACGACGCTCGCTTGATTTTGCAGGATCTTGGTGAAAAGACGCGCCTGGTCAGCGATCGCGATGAACTGGCCAGGTTGCTGCGCGACCATCTGCGGCAGGCGCTACATCCAAAAACCGTGGCGCTCTTCTGTGAAACCTCAGATGGCGTGTTGTCCCCCACCGGCCCGCAACTTCCAGCCAATACCGCGACACTCCAGGCCGATAGTCCGTTCCTGCTTGAACTTGTCTCGCACGGCCGCGCCTGGGACGTTCCTCCTCCCGATTCGCCGGAATATCCCAAAGACTTTCCGCTGGCATTCCTTTCCCCCGAAATTCTGGTCCCGCTGATCGCACGCGATGCCCGACTTGTAGGACTTTTTGTTTTGGGGCAGCCGCTCTCCGAGGAGCCGTATTCTCGCGAAGACAAGCGCTTACTCGAATCCGTAGCAGCCCAAGCCGCCGTAGCCCTAGAAAATATTCGCTTGGCCGAGCGAATCGCGGATCGAATGGAAGCGGAAAATCGCGCCACTCACGAAATGGAGATTGCCCGCGACGTACAGTCGCGTTTGTTTCCGCAGACTTCGCCACCTCTGGCCACCATGGAGTACGCGGGCCGGTGCATTCAGGCGCGCCAGGTCGGCGGGGACTATTACGACTTCCTCGATCTTGGCCCGGGCCACGTCGGATTCGTGCTCGCCGATATTTCGGGTAAGGGAATCGCCGGCGCCCTGCTTATGGCCAACTTGCAAGCCAGTCTGCGCAGCCGTTCGGTAGTGGCGCTTGACGATTTGCCCAAACTGCTGAAATCCGTGAACCAATTATTCTTTGAGAATTCTCCGGAAGATCGCTACGCCACCATGTTTTTCGCCATGTACGACGACACCACCCGCAAACTTACCTACGCCAACTGCGGGCATAATCCTCCGCTGGTTTTTCATCGAGACGGCTCCATCGCTCGCCTCGGCGCAACCGCCTCTGTCATTGGCCTGTTTTCTCCTTGGGAATGTGAAGCGCGCGAATGCGTCCTGGCTCCTGGTGATGTTCTGGTGATTTACACCGATGGTGTGACCGAGGCGGAAAATGCAGACAGCGAGGAATTTGGCGAAGCGCGCTTAATCGAAACCGTCCGCGCAAATCCGAACGCAACTCCCGGCCAGCTTCTGATTGCCATCAAGGATGCAGTCCAAAAATTCAGCGTTGGCGAACAGTCCGACGATCTAACCCTGGTCATCGGCTGCGTTCGTTGAGGTCGGGTTGGGAGCGCAGGTATCTTGCCAGCTCAAGGGAGTCCGTTGGGTGCTATCCCGCCGCGGTGTGCTGCTCTTTCGCTGCTTCCGCCAGCCAATGTTCCAGAACCGCCAGCGAATCGGGCTCCACATCGATGAACGCCATACCCGACCCCATATTCGGCTGCGAGTAAATAACTTTGGCCTTGGACTTAAACGCTGCCTCACCCGCGAAAATCTTCAGCAACACAATGGTGTCGACCGGAAAGGGATTCATCATGTCCAGGTAACAGCCATACAGGCTGAGCTCGCTGACGCGTGTGGCCACGCGAACTTCAGAGCGCTCCTCGAATAGCTCCGCACTGGCTATAAAAATGTACCTGGGCGTGCGACGTTTTTCTCTGAGCACAGGTTTCTCCCTAAGCTGGGCGTCTTTGGCCCATGCTAACGCTGCGGTTCGCCAAGCTCCATAGTACCTTTCCATCCTAGAAACAGTTGTTTAGTTACTACCGGTTTATCCCTCAGATACCCATCTGCAACGCAAAAGCACGTACTACGCCTAGCAGCCCTTTTCGGTGTCTTTGCCGCGTCACTTGCTCGACAGGGGTGGCGCAAAGGTGAACAGCTAAGCTAAAATTGTTTGGAAGTTGTAAAGACTTCCTACGTTCCCACGTTCCCCGAAAATAGGACTTCGCTCATGAGTGAGATCAAAACCATTGCGCCCGGAAACAAGGCGGCTCGCCCCACTTGGAAGCCGGCAGGGAAAGTTCACTCCGGTGAACAGCCCTTCCGTTATCCCCTCGAACGAGAATTCGTCGAGCCGGACTGGCGGCGCCTGCCCGGCTACCGCACCGTCACTAAGGAAGAATGGGAGACGGCTCTCTGGCAGCGTCGCCACACCGTCAAGAATCTCAAAGAGCTAAAGGAAGTTTTTGGCTCGCTGATACCAGACACGCTGATGGCCAGCCTGGAGCGCGATATTCAGGAACGCGCCACCATGTCCATCCTCATTCCGCCGCAGATGCTCAACACCATGGACGACACCGATTTGTGGAATGATCCGGTGCGTCGCTACATGTTGCCGGCCTTCGATGATCGCCACCCCGAGTGGCCCAGCCATCCCAAAGCCAGCCGTGACTCTCTGCACGAAGCGGACATGTGGGCCGTGGAAGGGCTGACTCATCGCTATCCCACCAAGGTTTTGGCGGAGTTGCTATCCACCTGTCCTCAATATTGCGGGCACTGCACACGCATGGATCTTGTCGGCAACGACGTGCCGCAAGTCGTTAAGCTGAAATTCCAGATCCCGCAAAAAGATCGCTACCAGCAGATGCTGGAGTATTTGCGGGTCACGCCTTCCGTGCGCGATGTTGTCGTTTCCGGTGGAGACATTGCCAACACGCCGATTGGTACGCTGGAATCCTTTGTGTCGCAGTTGATGGGCATCCCCAATATTAAGGATATCCGCCTGGCCACCAAGGGCTTGATGGCCATCCCCCAGCACTTCCTGCAGGATGAAGTTCTCTCCGGATTCGACCGCATGGCGAAAAAAGCACGGGAGCGCGGCGTGGACCTCGCCGTTCACACGCACGTGAATAACGCGCGCCAAGTAACGCCCATCGTTGCCAAGGCGGTTCAGGCGCTTCTGGATATGGGTTATCGCGACGTTCGCAATCAAGGTGTGTTACTGCGCGGCGTGAACACCAGTCCCAAAGAATTGCTCGATCTTTGCTTCACCATGCTCGATCGTGGCAAGATCATGCCTTACTACTTTTATCAGTGCGACATGATTCCCAACTCCGAGCACTGGCGCCTGGCCATTCACGAAGTTCAGCAGTTGCAGCACGACATCATGGGCTATCTACCAGGCTTCGCCACTCCCCGCATGGTTTGTGATGTGCCGTTTGTTGGCAAGCGCTGGGTGCATCAGGTGAAGGAATACGATCGCCAGCTTGGCATTTCTTACTGGACTAAAAACTATCGCACCGGAATCGAAGGCGATGTTGCGGATGCCTTGACCCGCCGCTACGAATATTACGATCCCGTTTACACTTTGCCCGAACAGGGCCAGGAATTCTGGCGAGACAAGCCGGCTCATCCGCCGCTCGTCAAGTAGCTCCACCTAATTCTGATTGACTACCTTCTGCTTCATTGCGAAGCGCAGCAACTCGGAATTATTTTCCAGTCCAAAATCCCGCATGATGCGGTATTTGTGAAACGCCACCGTTCGCGCGGTCACGTGTAGGATCGCGGCGGCTTCTTTCATGGTGTGCCCTTCGACCAGAAGCTGCAGCACTTCCCGCTGCCGCGCCGTAAGCACGCGGCTAGACTCGCTACGCGGCTCTCGCGCAGCCATCTCCGCCAGTTCCGTTTTCATCGCCGGCGTCACATACTTCAGACCCACAAGCACGTCGCGCACTGCCTTCAGCAGCTCCGAGCCCGCCGACTTCTTCAGCAGGTAGCCCGAAGCCCATTTCTGCAGCGTCTCGGCCGCGATTTCCGCGTCCTCGTTCATGGTCAGTACGATGATCTTCACTTTGGGCATGAGCTGCTTCAATTGCTCACTGGCATCCAGCCCGTTCAGCAGCGGCATGTTCAAGTCCACCAGCACTACGTCGGGCTGGAGTTCAGGCGCAAGACGCAGCAGTGCGCGCCCGTCTCCCACGGTGCCGACGACTTCAAACTCTGGTTCCAGTAGCTTTTTAAATGCTTCGACGACAAGTGTGTGATCGTCTGCGAGCAGTATTCGTGCCTTGCCCAACGTGCCTCCGGCTTCTTGGCCTGGAGCGATTGCCAGCAATGGAACTACATTCACGCGCAGAATTCAAGTTTTCAGCCGCCCTGCAGCCGCCGCCCGTGGATCCCGGATTTTCTGTGCGGCGTCCTCTTTTACACATCGAGCGCTGTTGTGGTCAGCGATGTGCGCCAGCAGTGCCGCTCGCCCCTTTTTAGGTGGATTTCTTTCAGATACTCACGCCGTATTGCAGTTCAATGGCTTGCTGCGAGTAGCCCTGGCCATCGTCATTTAATCGCCACGCTGTCAGATCTTCAGGCTCGCCGTTCAATACGCCTACAATCACGTAGCTGTACCAAGGCCACGCGTGCTGGCGATCGTATTCGCTAGGCTTCGCCGGGTGGTCTGGATGAGAATGGTACCAGCCGACCACATCCAATCCACGTGCGAGCGATAAGATCTCCACATCGCGCACGTCCTCGGCACTGATCGAGAATCGATTCCGCGCAATAGCGGCGGAGCGGTTCACCAAGGGAAGGACCTCCAGTATTGTGCGCTTTCCGCCGGTAGAGCCTTCGCCCTGCTCGTCGCGGCCCAGCAGTGCGCCGCAGCATTCATCCGGATAACTCTCCGCACTGTGCTGCCGAATTTTCTTTGCTAATTGTGAAGTGATCTTGAGGGTAGGAATAAGGTTCACAGCCCCATACTCCGCGCGATGTTAATCATGGCTCCCATTAATTCTGTTAGATTCTTTGTCCGGGGAAAGCGTTACCGGATCGACCGTGCGATCATCGCCATGCTAAGACCCTGCGCGATGTTTCGCATCAATTTTATGATCTAGGCGACGTCTAGCTGTTTTTCAGGATTTTAGCGAGAATCGTTGAATGTATTTCGGCCAAACCTTGCTCCAGAAACTGACTTTCTCGCTCTGGCTTCTGTTCATTGTGGCTTGTGCCGGCGGCTATGCACACGGCCAAGCGCAAACTCCCACCGCGGAAATCACTGGCATGGTTACCGACCCCTCCGGCGCTCTCGTCGGCGATGCCGAAATAAGAGTCACCATCGCTGCCACGGATCAACAACGCACTGCCACCTCCAATTCTTCTGGGGAATTTCGAATTCAGAACTTAGCCCCGGGCACGTACTCGTTAGAAGTATCGGCCCCAGGTTTTCAAACCTTCCACGCCGCCAAAATTAATCTTTCCGCCGGTGTTTACACCTTGCCGGTCAAGCTGGTCGTGGAATCGAACCGTAAAGTCGTAATCGTAAATGGAGGGCCTGCGGACGATTACAAGCCTGCGGCCGCGACGATCGGCAATCTCAGCAACCAGCCTCTTCAGGAATTGCCGGTGTCTGCGTTGGTAGTGACGCGTAGCCTTATGGACGACCAGCAGTCCCGGCTGCTCTCCGAAGTCGCCAGAAATGACGCATCCGTTGGCGAAGATTACGCCCCAGTCGGCTGGTACCAGGATTTCGAAATTCGCGGATTCCCGCTCGATCTCGCCTCCGCAATCAAAATCAACGGCTTGGCAGCGGCGGGCGAGCAGTTAGTCGCCTTGGAAAATAAAGACTCGGTGGAATTCCTGAAAGGCGTGGATGGAGTGGAAGTTGGCGTCGCTTCCGGCGGCGGCCTTATTAATTACGTTACCAAGCGCCCGGCCTCTGTTCGAACTCTCAACTTCTCCACCGACCAGCGAGGAACAATCTATGGTGGTTTGGATTTCGGAACCTTCTTCGGCGCGCAGCAGCAATTCGGCGTACGCTTCAATGTCGCTGGCGAGGATATGCATTCCTACGTGCACGGCGCCGACGGAAATCGTGAATTTGGCTCGGTAGCCGCGGACTGGAAAATCAATCCCACTACATTCTTAAAGGGCGATTTTGAGTATCAGCACTTGCTGCAGCGCTCTGTTGGCGGCTATCAGTTGCTTGGCGGCACCACCGTTCCTGTTAACGTTTCTCCCGACGTGATGCTTGGCTATCAATCCTGGGCCAAGCCGAATACGTTCGACGACTTCAACACCAGCGTGCGCCTCGATCACAACTTCTCCTCCCTTTGGCGCGTTTTTGCTGCTGCAAGTCGCAGCCACACTTTGCTCGACGACAATATCGCGTATCCCTACGGCTGCTATTATGCGGCCTCGTGCGCCAGTGGTGCCACACCACCTTATTTCTTCGGCCCCACCGGAGATTACGATGTGTACGACTATCGCAGCCCCGGCGAATTGCGAATCAACGATCAATTCGAAGCTGTTCTACAAGGCCAGGTAAAAACTGGGCCGGTCACGAATAGTATTGCCATCGGCACCAGCTTGCAGCGTCGCAGTGTAAATCTGGGTCTGACCAATCCCGCCATTCCCACAGAGACCGGTGTTGTCTACACCTACGTTGGAACCGAAAATATCTACCAGCCGGAACAGATCTTTCAGCCTGCGCCTCCCACCAATCCCCCGACGCCTGGCCCGGTGCTGCTCGCGGAAGATACCCATCAATACGCACTTATCGTTCAAGACGTCGTTCATTTACCGGCGCGCATCGATCTCACCATCGGCGGACAATACGACACGCTGCACGATCACAATTTTTCAAACTTGAACGCGGATGGTACGGCTTTAGCGCTTGTGGCGACCGATAAAGGTATCTGGCTGCCGCAGTATGCCGCCTCCTGGCGCCCCGTTCAAGATGTGTTGCTTTACGCTAATTACAGCGTCGCGCTTTCGCTGGGTTTGCAGGCGCCCTTTTGGGCCACCAACAGCAATGCGTTCCTGGCTCCTTTTTTCACCCGCCAGGCAGAAATTGGCGCGAAATATCAGCCTGGCAACCGCATTCTGATCACCGGCGCACTTTTCCGCATGCGAGCTCCGTTTTTCTATCCGAAGCCCGACGGGAACGGTAATTTGACATTCGTCTCCGAGGGACACGAAACGCATCGCGGCCTGGAATTAAATGCCCAGGGAAAAGTGAACAACTGGCTACGTCTTACCGCTAGCGGCACGTTGTTGCGCGCCATTTCTTCCGACACGGGCACTCCGGCGTTTGACGATAAGCAAGTCATCAACGTTCCGCGATTTCGCGCTTCCAGCTTCGCGGATATCAACGTCCCCTTTATTTCGGGTTTGAGCATTCTGCCGGGCTGGAGTTTCACCGGACGCAAGGAAGCCACGCGCGATGACGCGGTCAGTGTGCCCAGTTACAATCTCTTCAGTCTAGGCGCGCGCTACACGCCCAGCGGCGAGTGGAGTAGAGTCACGATTCGCGTCTTCGCCGATAATGTCCTGAATAAGCGCTACTGGAAGGATACGGGCGCCAGCTACGGTGATACATTCCTTCATCTAGGCGCACCAACAACGGTACGCCTTTCAGCGCAATATAATTTTTAGACCGACTCTCGAACGGCGACGGAATGCCATCGAATAACCAAGAAGCCAAAAACTCATCAGCCGTGCAACGTGCCGACGTCAAAGCTCACGGCCTTGATGGGCAACTGGTTCAACCAGATTGGCCTGTCTTGCGTCTCGACGAAGTGGATCAACTTCTCCGCTCGTTCCCCCAAGCGCAGCGTGCAGAGCGGATTCTTTCCTACAGTCCGCGACCATTTTCCGCTGCCAGCATTGTGCAGACTCCCGCCGGCAAAGTGTTCGTCAAACGCCATCACCATTCCGTTCGCGATCGCTGCTCGCTTCTTGAAGAGCACCGCTGGCTGAACCACTTGAGCCAGCGCACCGCACTTGTCAAAAAGCCACTGCAAGATCACCACGGCGAGTCGGCCTTCACTCGCGACGTTTGGACCTACGAAGTGCATCCTCACGGCGATGGGCGCGACATTTATGAAGAAGCCCAATCTTGGACACCGTTTCTCAGTTCCGCTCACGCGCGCCACGCCGGGCGAGCGCTCGCAGAGTTACATCGAGCCTCCGCGGGTTACGACGCGCCCGCTCGCAACCCAGCGCCACTGATCACCAGTTTTCAAGTTCTCGCGCAGGACGAACCTTGGCCGGCACTTCAAAAATACATCGAGCAGCGCCCGGGACTTCACTCCTATCTGGCACAGCGCAATTGGTTTTCCGAGACGCAACAGATGTTCGGGCCGCTCCACGAAAAATTGCGGCCGTACCTTCCGGTGTTTCAACCGTTCTGGACGCACAACGATTTTCATGCTTCAAACCTGCTCTGGAGTGACGATTCGCTCGACGCTAAGGTAACCGACATTTTCGACATGGGTCTCGCCGATCGCACCACTGCTATTCACGATGTGGCCACTGCCATCGAACGCAATGGCGTGGAGTGGCTGCAGATTCACGATCCTTCCTGCGATCCATTACATCTTCAGCAAATTGATCAGTTGCTGCAGGGCTATGAAGAGTCGCATCCCTTTTCACGCGAGGAAGCTGACGCTCTCGTTGCGCTGCTGCCACTGGTTCACGCGGAGTTCGCGCTCTCCGAAGTGCATTACTTTTTTGCAGTGTTGAAGTCGCAAGAGAAAGCCGACGTGGCGTACCTAGAGTATTATCTCGGGCACGCGCGTTGGTTCGGCAGCGACCGCGGCAAACAGTTGCTTGATCACCTGCGCGCGTGGGCCGACGCGCATTCGGCTGGCGCAAATCCTAAAACGCCGCTGACCGCAGGTATCGAGCAATGAGCACCACATACCGGATGCGCGGCTGATGTCTCCACTCGAAATCGCGGCGGTAATTGCCAGCGCCCTCGGCATTTGGCTCACCACACGCCGCAAGCTCATCTCCTGGCCGATCATTCTTCTTTCGTGTTTTCTGTACACACTCGTCTTTCAGCGCGCCAAGCTCTATTCCGATATGTTGCTGCAATTCGTCTACGCCGCCTTCGCTATTTACGGTTGGTGGCACTGGTGGCGCGGCATGAAAGAGGAAGGCTCGGTCCGTGTGGAGTTGCTCTCAACTCGTGCTGTCGTCACTGGCCTCGTTCTTGGCGCTCTAGGCAGCGCCTTCCTCGGCGGGGTCATGGCACACTTTACAGACGCCACTATCCCGTTCATCGACGCGTCGCTCACCAGTTTCAGTTTAGTTGCGCAGTTCTGGCAGACGCGCAAAAACATAGCCAACTGGTGGCTCTGGATCGTCGTCGACACCATCTACACCGGAGTCTTCATCTACAAACACCTGTATCTCACCTCAGCGCTCTACGCCTTCTTCGTTTTTCTAGCTGTCTTGGGTTTGGGCGCCTGGAGCCAAGCGCTGCGTGAACAACAATCCGCCGAACTTAACTCAACTACTGCCACAAATGCAGCCGTGACCGGCGCAGGAACCTAGGCAATCCTGTATTTGAAGTGCTATTTTCCAGCCAAGTAATGCACGCTCGGCAAGTCCTTCAAAAGTGTCGCCGCCATCTCCGGCGTAATGTCGCGCTGCGGCATCGCCAGCATTTCGTAGCCCACCATGAACTTCTTCACCGTCGCCGATCGCAGCAATGGCGGATAGAAGTGTGCGTGCAAATGAAATCCCTTGGCGTGCGCGTTGTGCCCGGGCAATTGATGAAAGCCCATGGTGTACGGAAAAGACGTCTCAAACAAATTGTCGTAGCGAATCGTGATTTGCTGCAAAATCTGTGCCAACCCCGCCCGCTCTGCCTCCTGCAAGTCCGTCAGACAAGACACTGGTCGCCGGCTGATCGCCAAAGTTTCAAATGGCCAGACCGCCCAGAAGGGAACTAGCACCACAAAATGATCGTTGCGCAACACCACTCGTTCCTGCTTGTCCAGCTCCAGTGCCAGATAGTCTTCCAGCAAGGTAGCGTGATGCTTAGAAAAATATTCGCTGCAAGAATTTAATTCACGCGCCAATTCGTCAGGAACTGTCTGCTCGGCCCAAATCTGCCCATGCGGATGAGGATTGCTGCACCCCATCATCGAGCCGCGGTTCTCAAAAATCTCTACCGACTGAATGCCCGACTCGCGAGACAGAGTCGAAAATTCCGTCGTCCAGGTCTCCACGATCTTTTTTATGTCGGCGACATCCATCCGCGCCAGTGTCAGATCATGGCGCGGCGAAAAACAAACCACCCGGCATCTACCTTTTTCACTTTCCGCGATCAGTAAGTTCTTCTC
>JBAVNY010000591.1:0-2462 GCA_049691535.1 Candidatus Acidiferrum sp. | reverse complement strand
AATGAGATCGGCTTCTGCTAGCCCATTGGTTGTGGCCAAATCTGGTCACCACAAGAATGATGACAAAGCCCGGAGTGCATCGACCTTCGACGTCAACGAGGCGATCCCACGATCCGTCAGATAGGACGGGGGCGCTCACCACGACGGAGAACCGACCCGACCTCGCCGATTCACAAGCTGCCGCCATGCTCCTGGCGCATTCAGAAACAACCCTTCACGGCGCAGGATAACCTTCAGGCGAATAGAAATGGAATCATCATCCGTAACGATGAGGATCCGTGGTTTTGCAGGAATGCCAATTTGCGCCGACGGGGGGAGCTCGGTTTTGCCATTACCTTCATGCATCTGCCTTTCAGAACCTAGGAGATGGGTTCCTTCAGCTGTGGCCCCGGATTCAGACCGATTTCCGAGCGCGAGCAGCGATTGCTTCATTTTCATGACAAGGGCCTCATTTCCAACCACCCACACGCAAATCCATCCTATGAGCCTAGAACGTTCCTCATCCAGATTGTGAGACGCACTTTTGTTGCAAAGGTAAGCCTCCGATCTATATACTCATATCGTAGTACGATATACGTCCTCGCGCGCGACCGGCAGCGTCACCCCGCATCGTGCCCGGGAACATTTCGTGCACCGGAGGGAATAAGGATAGAGACCTCCCCCCGCCATGCCTTATGCACTTCAGCGATGTCCTACCTATTTCGAGCGCGCCGGCCTATCGGAACGGCGGCCGCCGTGGGCGCATTCTGGGTACGAGCCGCGCGCCGGCCTCTGTGGGATTTGCTCTCATTCAGAATGGTGGTTATGGCCTCCACGAGCGCGTGACCGGACCCACGTAACTCGTGAAGGCGTTGTCGCACGACTTTTTCCAGTGCACGCTTACCTCGCGGGAGCAAAACCACACAAACCTGCCTAAGGTCACGGCCGATGTGACCGCGACGTACATAGCCCCTTGCTTCGAGACGATCAATCAAGCCCACCGCGCTGTGGTGGCGGAGGAGCAGACGATCCGCGAGTTGGCGGATATTGCCTTCGTGATTTCGAGGGAGCGCACGCAGAGCAAGAAGCAGCTGGTATTGTTGCGGCTCGAGACCGGCCTCCTCGGCTGCCTGCTCGCTTCCTCGGAGGAAGCGCCTGATGCGGTAGCGTAGTTCAGCTAGCGCTGCGTATTTGGAATCGGGAATGTCTCGCGTCATGCTGTTCATTATATCGCACCGCGATATAAGTGCAAACTGCCGCATCCCGCTGTGAGCTGCTGATCTTTCCGGAGCGGCTTCGAAACGGGACAGTGGTGCCGATTACGCCTTCAGGCTTTTGCGATGATCGGGAGGAACCGATTTGCCCGCCTCATTTCCGCCTCCTGATGAAGATATTACGGCACTCTCACCGCGAGGCGAGAACTAGCCCGTTCTATGCCGTCGCGTCTATTGGAGAGGTTCTTCTGCTTGTATATCTTGAGATTCAACTGCCTCTGCAACTCTTGCCGGATTAGCGAAACGGTTCGGCTTTTTGAGGTCACGCCATCGTTTTCGGCGTGAATGGTGTAGTCGTCGTAGGGGTTTAGCCCGCTGAAAGCGGTATCGACCATCGTGGTCGGCGTAGTCAGTTCGAACCATCTTGGTGCGGTGGTCGTACAGGTACACGAGAGCAGACGGCAAGGCCTGTCCCCGGGAATCGACCACGATGCCTCGAACCGTGGGAATCTCAAGTTGCGTTGCTGGTGTAGCGAGCGCTACCGCTCTTAAACCAGCTTTTCCGACCTCATCGAGGAGACTCTTGCAACGGCTCCTATATTGAACACTATAAGGCGGAACGCAGGCGATCGACGATTGCCGATCGGGAGTGTTTAGTCTTGCCACAGGGGTTGTCCGCTGCGGTCGCGCAATTCCAGAAATCTCCTGCCTTTCTTAAGTTCTTCGACGATTAGGATGACGGGCAGCTCGCCTGCAAACTTGGAACCGGTAACTTCAAGCTCATCCCCTTTCAAAGGGATGAAATCATGCTGCTTAAGAAACAAGGAAGGGCCGAGATGCGCGTCCAGCACTCCATAGCCGGTCCTCAACATGACATGCGTTCCAAGCCAACCGGTCCGAGAAGGGTAGCCGCCCCAGCCGAAAGAGCATTGGTGCAGGTCGACCGTTTCGACGGTTCCAGACACGGTCACAACCGTAGCCGGATCATAGACAGGAGTGGCACGCTGCCTGGCCGTCACGGCTAGGGCAAAGACCACAACTCCCAAAAAACATAGAATCACGTTCACAGGTCTCACAAACCGTTCAAATGTCACTGTTCATGTCCTTTCTTTCACCAAAGGAGCTTTCGCCAACCCTGTGGTTCCCCCACTCGCCTACGGCGGAGAGCTAACCTCGGAACGCCCAAGTTTTTGGACATCATCGGGATGCTGCAAGTCCGCAAGGTCGCGTTGGATGAAGCGCTCAATAAGATCAAGGAAATGGTGAGGC
>JBAVNY010000590.1:0-6986 GCA_049691535.1 Candidatus Acidiferrum sp. | reverse complement strand
ATTTCGCACCCGAAAAAACAGCACAACTGACCTTGATCAATAGCTTTTCTTGCCGAATGAAGTACCTGCTGACCCTGACGACATGCGCTCTTCGTCAGGGCACGACTCTCAGCCGTGCCGGGTGCCCCATACGCCGTAGTTGCGTATGGGGACTCTGTTTTTCTCTTCCGTCGCTTTCGTAAGGGTACGGCTTCAGCCGTGCCGCAATGCCTTCCAACGTGGATGCGCTTTAGCGCCTGAGAGAATCTCCCCGATTCGCACCGCACACAAAATCACGCGCGAAAAATAAAAAAAGGCGCGACACCGTCGCGCCCTTCTCAACAAACTCATCCAAACTCGTCTTACGCCTTTACCGCCGCCTTCGCCGATCCCTTCTCCAACAACTGTTCCTTCCGATATATCAGCGAATTGATGTCATAGGTCGCCAACTCAAATCCATGTCCGTGCGTAATCGCATCCGTAGGACACGCTTCCACGCAATATCCACAAAAAATGCATCGCGAATAATCGATGTTGTAAACCTCCGCGTATCGCTCGCCCGCCGATATTCGGTTCACATCCGTATTTTCTGCAGCTTCAATGTAAATACAATTTGCCGGGCACGCCGCCGCGCACAAAAAGCAGCCCACGCATTTTTCCAATCCATCTTCATCGCGCTGCAATACGTGGATTCCGCGGTACCTCGGCTGAAAATTCACCGGCTGGTGCGGATAATTCTCCGTCACCGTTTTCCGGAACATATTCCGAAACGTCACGCTGAATCCCTTCACCAGCGCAACCGTAGTTTCCCCAAATTCTTTAAGGAGCGATGCCATAGACCTCCAGTCTAACAAACCCTCCAAATCCCACCAAACCCTCCAAATCCCACCAACCTCCGCGACCTCCGTGCCCCTACCTCTGTGCCCTCTGCGTTAAATCTTCTTGCCTCTAGATTTTTCTGGCCTTCCCTTCCCTCACCCCGCCGCCCCGCTCTCCTGCCCCACCAGCGCCTCCACAATCTGCTTCCCGTGAAACCGCCCATTCTCAATAAAAATCTCCCCCGTGTGCCGCCCGCCAATCACCACACCTGCTAGATAAATCCCCGGCACATTACTCTCCAGCGTATTCGGATCCAGCGCCGGCCTGCGACTCTCCGGGTCCAATTCCACTCCTAACGCCTCAATAAACGCATAATCCGGATGATAGCCCGTCAGCGCGAACACCTGCTTGGCCATCAACTCCCGCGGCGGGCCACCCGTCTCTACCGTCACACCATCGCGCGTAAACTCCTTCACCTTCACATTGAAAATCGCCTGGATCTGTCCCGCCTTGATCCGATTCTCAATGTCCGGCCGCACCCAATACTTCAGCGAATTTCCCAACTGCGGGCTGCGCACCAGTAACGTCACCCGCGCGCCATTGCGATATAAATCCAGCGCCGATTCCACCGCCGAATTTTTCCCGCCAATCACCACCACATCCTGATTCCAGAACGGATGCGGCTCCGTGTAGTAGTGATTCACATGCGGCAAATGCTCGCCCGGCACGCCCATCTCATTTGGCAAATCGTAGTAGCCCGTCGCCACCACAATTTTCTTCCCGCAATACCGCTCCTCGTGCAGACTCGCTCGCTGCGTCACCACCGTGAACGCGCCATCATGTCCATCGACACGCAGCACTCGCTCGTACAGCCGCAATTCCAGTCCGTAATGTTCCGCGCCTTTACGGTAATATTTCAGCGCCTCCAGCCGCGTGGGCTTTTCTCCGCCGCACACCATCGGCAAATCGCCAATCTCCAGCAACTCCGGCGTCGTGAAAAACACCATGTTCACCGGGTAGTTGTAAATCGAATTGCACAAGCATCCCTTATCAATCACCAGCGGCGTCAACCCCGCCCGCTTCGCGTCCATCGCGCACGCCAGCCCCGTCGGCCCCGCCCCAATACAAATAATGTCGTAGTTTTTCATAGCCCCCAAGCCGTCCCGACATCCTGCTCAACCGCCGTCCTCAACCACCACGCAACCATTTGAGTCTCCCACGCCCCTCACGGTTATTCCAAGCGCGCCGCTTGACCGGGCGAATCTGCAATGGACCTAAAGGACTCCACGAGTCGAAAGCCTGCATATTCAGATTTCTTATGCGACCGATAGTAGCAATCCCAATAAGTCGTAATTCTCTGCTCGGTCCAACCCAGCAACTCGGGATTCGCCTTCAAAAACTTTGCATACAGATTCTTGTCGAGGCAGGCTCGATTCTCCTAAATCATGTCGAGCATCTGAACGACGTACTCTCCGGCAAGTAAAATTACGAATGGTGGAGTCCAGATCTCGTTTACCTCAAGCATCCGCTTCAAATATCGCTGCCGAACGAAACCGTCATTGTGTCGTGTTAACAGAGCACGAAGCAGTTTTTTCTTGGTTCCCAATATTCGCCATAACGGAATTTGAGATACGTCGTGATAGACACGCCGCGGAATTGAAACCTGTTCGCCCGAAACGTTCATCACGTAACAACCGTGCCGGTCAGAGTGCCTATCTTCGGGAAGATAACGTATCGCATCCATTGCCTGCGGATGGAGAGACGTGGGGAATGCGCCGATGAGATGGATATTTGCGTCGCCCATGGAATCATCAGCAGATTCTTACTGCCCTCCCACCACTTCCAAGATCTCTCCCAATTCCTCGCGAAACGATTCCAACTCCTTCAACCGCTCCGGACTCGCCGCCACTTCCGTCTTCTTCCACACAAACACATCGCCCGTCTTCTTCTTCAGTCGCACACTCAAATTTCCATCCACCAAAAACGTCGGCGCCGCCAACAACCGCAATCCCCCATTCACCACCGGAGCCAGCAACGCCGCGCACTCTCCCCGATGCACGCACAACGCATTCTCATACGGCGGAATAGCAATCGGCCGAAATCCCGCCGCAAACAATCGCTCCAACATCTCCATCTGCACGCGCGTCAACTCAACCATGGCCCCAAATTATACACGCCGCCCCACCATGCCGCGTCAGCGCGCCATCGTCCCGCCCCACTCGCCCAAGTATCCCCAAGCAATCCCAGATTAAGTTAAGTAACGTTATTCCCGTCGGTCTGTCGGCCCAACCAGCCAGCTTGCAACTGCAAACGTACCCGCGAACGCTGCCCACCACGCCCCACGGTCATCCCGACCGGAGACGCGCGTCTTGTTCGGGTCTAAGTGGAGGGATCGAGGCGAGATCCCCGCCAATCCGACCACCATCTCCGTGACCTCTGTGCTCTTCCCTCGGCGACCTCTGCGGTAAGTCTTTTTCCTTCCCCCCAAAAATCAAAAACGGCGCAGCCGAAGCCACGCCGCCAATCCGTTTCCTGATATCCGATTTCAGATATCTGATATCTACCTCACCCTCACGCCGCCGTAGAATCCGCCTCCCCAGCCCCTTCCAACTGCGCCAATATATCCCGCAAAGTCCGGATCAACTCATCCCGCGACACATGGCTCTTCTTAAACTGCAACCGGAACCGAAACGCATCATCCTCCGGCTCGTAATGAAAAATGAACGGCTGTGGCTTCCGCGGCGCTTCCTGCTCATCAATCCGCTCGCGTCGCGCCTCTTCCCGCGATAATCCGCCTTGCAAAATCCGCGCCAGCATCTCCGCCATCTTCTTTTCCGTCGGCTGCTTGGCAATCTGCAACAGCATGCCCTTCGCCGTTACCCCAGCTTCGATGCATTTCTTTCGCAACGCCTCCGGAATATTCCTCAGCGTCAACGTTTCGCTCACCGACGACCGCGCCCGCCCAATCTTCTTCGCTACATCATCGTGCGTATACTCAAACCGCGTCGCCAACTGATGCAGCCCGTCCGCTTCTTCAAACGGCGTCAAATCCTTGCGCTGCATATTCTCAATCAGCGCAATTTCCAGCGTCTCCGCGTCATCCGCCATCTTCTCGATGCACGGCACTTCCCGCAATCCCGCCGCGCGCGACGCGTGATACCGCCGCTCCCCCGAAATGATGTAGTAGCAATCTTCCCGCGGCACGAACCGCACCAGCAGCGGCTCCAGCACGCCCTTCTCCCGGATGGAATCCGACAACTCCCGCAGATCCCCCAGCGCCTTGCGTGGCTGTTCCGGATTCGGACGGATCTGATCCACCGGGATCATTCGCCCCACCGCCGCCCCGCTATAACTTGTTAGCGACTCTACGTAATGCGCGTCATGCCGCATCTTCAGCGTGACGGGCAACCCCATTCTCTTCGACACGGTGTACGACCTCCGCTGCCAGTTTTTTATACTCCGTCGCCCCGGGTGACTTGGGAGCAAAAGTCAAAATTGTTTCTTTGTACGCCGGACTTTCTTCCAGCCTTACATTCTTACTGATCTTCGTCTTGAACAACACTTCGCCAAACACTGTCCGGATCTGTCCATGCGTGTCTCGCGAAATGTTTGTCCGCTTATCAAACAGCGTGATCACCACGCCCAGCATCTTCAAAGTCGGATTGGGACGCGCTCTGATCCGCTCGTACGTCTCCAGCAAATCGTCAGTGCCCTCAATCGCGAAGTACGCCGCCTGAATCGGCACCAACAAATGCGTCGACGCCACCAGGGCATTCACGGTCAAAATTCCCAGCGATGGCGGCGTGTCGATCACCACGTAATCAAAATCCTTTAACACCGGAGCCAGCGCATCCTTCAATCGATACGGCGCGTCGAACTGCCCCGACAGCACCGTCTCCAGCTTCGCCAACGCCAGCCGCCCGGGCCCCACCGACAACATCGTATCCTTGCTTGGCTTGATGATGTTCGCCATCGGCGTGTGCGCGTCGCCCAGCACGTCGAACATCGACGCCTGCACTTCGCCCATATCAAAAAACGCAATCGTGGAATTTGCTTGCGGGTCCAGATCGATCAGCAGCGTCCGCCGCCCCTTTGCCGCGATCGCCGCAGACAAATTGATCGCCGTCGTCGTCTTCCCAACGCCACCCTTTTGATTCGCAACCGTGATGATGGCAGTCATCTACGCTCCGCCTCCACTCGCACGCGTGCTTCGCCGCGCGAGCCACGGGCTACTTCGTCGATTCTATAGGTTGTTATGCCTGCAGAAAGGCCCCAAGGCATAGGCACACTGTACGTTTCGCCCCCACAAATCGCAAGAGCAAATTACCATTTGCCCCGTAAGCAGTGGAAAACGCAGCCCATCCCATTTCATCTTCGCCCGCTCACAATCCCGTGGCACAGCCATTGGCTGTGCACCCCGCAGCCTCCGTGACCTCTGCGTTCCGATCTCTGTGTCCTCTGCGTTAAATTCCTGTCTTCTGTTCTCCTACTCTCCAAAAACAAAAACGGCGCAACCCACGCCGCGCCGCCACAAACTGCCTCCCGATATCAGATATCCGATATCTGTTATCTTCCGCCCCTAAAACTCCACTTCCCAAAACTCCATCTCCACCCCATTCAATTCCAATCCCAATTCCCACCCCGTCCTTCCCTCATGTCCGCGCCACACCAACGTCGCTTCCGTCGACCGTCCATTCACCAAATTGGTCAACTGCATCTTCTGTCCCACCGCAAACCCTTGCTCCACCACCACCATGCACCCCTTCGGGCTGATATCCACCGTATACCCGTGCGCCTTCCGCAGCGCTCCATTCTCGCTCCACGCCACGCCCACCGGCACTCGCGAATTCAGTCGCGTCCCCGCCCGCAAATGCTTCATCTTCGTTACGAATTCCGATTCATTCACGAATCCCACAGTAGCCCTCGTTGTGTTTCAGCTCGCAACAATTCGCAGCGAGCCGCCCCAATTCCCCTCAAGGCACACACAGATCTCGTTCCTTCTCACCCTAAGTTCCCTAACCGCCTCCGTCAATGGAACTTACTTCCCACTCCGTCCTATCAGTTATTATCCGCCACTCGCGCTCCCTCGCGTTCGGCCTCCTGACATCCGATATCAGATATCTGATATCTTCATTAGCCACCGTGCTCTCCCTTACCACCCTCCGCGCCGAACTTCGCCCCACTCTGCGCCTTGCCCTTCCCCTCGTCCTGGCCGAAATCGGCTGGATGAGCATGATGATCGTCGACACCATGATGGTCGGCCGCCTTCCCGACAGCGCCGCCTCCATTGGCGCCGTCAGCATCAGTTCCAGCGTCTTCGTGGTTTTTGCCTTCTTCGCCGAAGGCCTGCTCATCGGCCTTGACACCCTCGTCTCCCAAGCCTTTGGCGCCGGCCATCGCGAAGATTGCCACCGCTCCCTCGTCAACGCCATCTACCTGAGCTTCGTCATCGCGCCCCTTCTCGCCCTTCCTGTCTGGTTTATTCCTCTCTATTTCGAACGCATGGGCGTCGAACACGATGTCGCCATCCTCGCCATCCCCTATATGCGCACGCTCGCCATGGGCCTTTTCCCTCTGATTCTTTACTTCGCCGTCCGTCGCACCTTGCAAGGTATGAACATGGTGCGCCCCATCGCCTTCGCCCTCATCACCGCCAACATCATTAATTTTGCCGGCAACTACGTCTTCATTCACGGCAAACTCGGATTTCCCGCTCTAGGCGTCACCGGCTCCGGCATCGCCACCGCCATCTCGCGTACCTACCTCACCACCGTGCTCGTCGCCTATCTTCTTTGGTACGACCATCGCCATCGCACCGAATTGCTCAAGACACCTGTCCAGCCCGATCTGCAACGCATTCGTCGCCTAATCGCGCTCGGCTTTCCCGCAGCCATGCAGCTGACCGCTGAAGTCACCGTGTTCGCGATCGTCGCCTCCCTGATCGCCAGGCTCGGGGCCGTCCCGCTCGCCAGCCACCAGATCGCACTCAATACCGTCGCATTCACCTATATGGTCCCGCTCGGTATCTCCTCCGCCGCCGCGGTTCGCGTTGGCCAGGCCATCGGGCGCGGCGATCCCACCGGTGCCCGCGATGCCGGCAACACCGCCATCCTCCTCGGCGCTTCCTTCATGGCTCTGATGAGCATCGTCCTGCTCGTCTTCCCTCGCGCCATCGCCCACATCTACAC
>JBAVNY010000589.1:0-2940 GCA_049691535.1 Candidatus Acidiferrum sp. | reverse complement strand
CCTCCGCGATAGGCGAATTCTCACGCCGTAAAATACAATGCCCAAGGCCTTGCCTCGCACCGGCAAAGGCAAGGAGTCGCACGCACAGATGGTTCGTCCACTTACGCGGCGTGATTTTCTAAATTACGCGGCGATGGCTGCAGCGGCTCCGATTTTCGAAGTAAAACCTCTAAAGGGCATCGATTTCCTACTCCAGAACTCTCCGACTCCCCGAAAATTCCTGATCGAGACCATGCCCGGCGGCATTGCTCTGTTTGACTACAATAACGACGGCCTGCTCGATATCTTTATGGTAAATGGCGGCCGGATCACCGAAGGCTTGCACGTCCCCGAGAATTTTGAACGAAATAATTCTCGCTACTGGAATCGCCTGTACCGGCAAAATCGCGACGGCAGTTTTACCGATGTCACCGAGGCTGCCGGCCTGGCCAACGCTGGAAACGGCAACTACGGAATGGGCGTTGCCGTCGGCGACTACGACAATGATGGCTACCCGGATATTTTCGTCACCAGTTACGGCAAGAATATTCTGTATCACAACAATGGCGATGGCACCTTCACTGACGTAACCGCCAAAGCCGGCTTGGCTGGTGGAGGCTGGTCCGTTTCCGCAGGCTTTTTCGATTTCGACAACGATGGAAAGCTCGACCTATTCGTCACCCGCTACATGGAATGGGACGCCGATCACAACAAGATTTGCGGTGGCGAGTGGCATACCTACTGCCCGCCTAACGTTTTTCCCGCCACTACCTGTCTTCTCTACCGCAATCGTGGTGACGGTACCTTCGAAGATGTCAGCGAACGCTCCGGTATTGCCGCAAAGAAGGGCAGAGCACTCGGTGTAGCCTTTGCCGACTACGATGGCGACGGCTTTACCGATATTTTCGTTTCGAACGACGGCATGCAACAGTATCTTTACCATAACAATGGAAATGGCACGTTCACGGAGTGCGCTCTGGAATCCGGAGTTGCGCTCACCATCGATGGCAAAGGCCTGTCCGGCATGGGCACCGTTTTCCAGGACTACGACAACGACGGTCGGCCAGACGTTTTTGTCACCGTACTGCCTCGCGAACTTTACGGCGTCTACCACAACGACGGCGGCGGAGCGTTTACATATCAAAGCTTAGAGACCGGATTAGGTGCGATTACCTCAGGCAGTTCTGGTTGGGGCGTCGGCCTTGAGGATTTTGACAACGATGGCTGGAAGGATCTTTTCGTGGCGCAAAGTCACGTACTCGACAACGTCCAGCAAATCGATGCTTCCTTGCGCTACAAAGAACTTCCGCTCCTGGCCATGAACCACAACGGCCACTTCGATCGCGCTGAGTCCGGTGCTCCCACACCTTTAGCGGCGCGCGGCGCGGCCTTTGGCGACATCAACAACGATGGACGAATCGACGTTGTCGTCTCGACTCTTGGCGGACCTCCTGTGCTGCTCCTCAATCGCTGCGACAGTGGCAATCACTGGCTATCCATCGCGCTGCGCGGCACCCGCAGCAATCGCGACGGCTTCGGCGCCCGCGTTACCGTGAACGGTCAGACGCGTTTCGCGACTTCCGCCGGCAGCTATTTGTGCTCCAGCGACAAGCGCCTTCATTTTGGGCTGGGCTCCGCGCAAAAAGTGACCATCGAAATTTTGTGGCCCTCGGGTGTAAAACAGCTTATGACTGACGTTCGTGCCGACCAGTTCCTCGAAGTTCGCGAACCGGAGCATTCATGATCCGGATTTTCCTCTTTGCATGGGTAGCAGCAGCGCAAGCGGGCACACCGGACGCCATGCAGCATTTGCAGGCTGGTCTTGACGCGCGCAAGCAGCATCAAGTCGATCAGGAAATTGCCGAATTCCGCAAAGCGACAGAACTCGACCCGCAAATGGCCGACGCTTTCGTAAACCTGGGCGCTGCATACATGGAAAAACACGATTACGGCGCAGCCATCGCCCCACTGAAGCGAGCAGTGGAACTTAGTCCCGACCTTCCGGTGGCTCACCAGTTATTGGGCTATGCGCTTCTCTCGCAAGGCTACGCGGCGGAATCTATCCCACACCTGAGCAAAGTCGGTGCCCAGGAGGCTCTGGGTATCGCTCAGATCGAAACGGGACAACTCACCGAAGCCGTTGGCAACTTTACTGCCGCGCTGGCTCAGCATCCCAACGATCCCGACTTGCTGTTTTACCTCGGCCATTCCAGCGGCTTGCTTTCGAAATCTGCCATCGACACCCTGATTGCCAGTTATCCAGATTCCGCGCGCGCTCACCAGGCACTGGCCGAGAATTACTACGCCCTCCGCCAAATGCCGCAAGCAGAAAAAGAATATCTGGAAGCGCTGCGCCGGCGTCCCGATCTTCCCGGCATTCACTTAGAACTCGGGCAGGTTTATGCCAATTCCGCGCAATGGCCGAAAGCCGAAGCCGAATTTCGCGCAGAAGCCAACTTGCAGCCCGGCAAAGCGGAAGCCGCGTACCGCCTGGGCGCTGCCTTGCTGCAACAAGGAAAATCGCGAGAAGCCTTCACGGAATTGCAGCGCGCCAACGATCTCAAGCCAGACATGAGCGAAACGCTCTATTCCCTCGGCAAAGCTGCCTCGCTGGTTGGCGAAAACACCATCGCCGAGCGATCCTGGTTGAAGGTAGTTGAACTCGAAAAGACCACAGCGCTCGCCGCCCAGGCGCATTTTGGCCTCGCTGGCTTGTATCGCAAGCAAGGTAAAACCGAGCAGGCACAAAACGAAATGAAAGAATTTCAGAAACTGCAAAGCACCATCGGCCCTCCACGTTCCGAGTAGCTCGACGCTAGATTTCTCGAGGAGTTTCCCAAGGAATTTTATCCGGTCTGTGCCCGTATCCGACTTCACTTCTACTGTGTATCAAGGGAACATCGCACCTTGCCAGGTCGAATGCATCGAAGTCGGCGCCTCCACCCTCCAACAGATTTGGTT
>JBAVNY010000588.1:0-5866 GCA_049691535.1 Candidatus Acidiferrum sp. | reverse complement strand
CCTCCGTGTACCACGATGCGTGCCGTACCTCGAACGCAAACGCAAATGCCCGTGGCCGCAGCGCCAGAAAATCTTCCAGCAACGGCTTATCGAATTTGAAATTGGGCGGTAACTGCACCAGGATCGGCCCCAGGTGATCGCCTTCCTGCAGCACACTGGCGATTTCCAGAAAACGCTTCAGCACTTCTTCGCAGTCGCGCAGCCGTTTGATATGCGTGATTTTCTGATTCGCCTTCAGAGCGAAACGAAACCCTTCCGGCACCGTCGCCGCCCATTGCTGCAACACGCTTTCCTTGGGCATGCGATAGAAACTGTAATTAATCTCCACCGTGCCAAATTGCTGCCCATAAAATTTCAGCATTTCCTTATCCGGCATCTTTGCTGGATAGAAAGTCCCTTTCCACTCCTTATACGCATAGCCCGACGTTCCCACTCGCAATTGTCCTTCGCCCGCCATCGCCAACCTCCTTCATCCCACGCACTGCGAATTCTACCCAGTGTCTAAACTTCGGCCGCCCAACCGCGGCTGAATCCTGCCTGGTTACTTTTTAGCTTTCGGCACCAAGTGCGTACTCAGCAGTTCAATCGCATCTTCCAGCCTCTGTCGTCGTTTCCAGAAATCCGCCCAAATGTCGCCCTTCTCCTTCAGCCGCCCAGCAATCGTCTTCATATTCAACTTCGCCGATTGCAGGCTGCTCCGCAATTCGCTCGGCAACACCGGTGCCGACACCGGAGCCCTGGGAAACGCCCGCACCACATATGGCGCCGCCAGCGGCCTTCCCTCCGCATTCTGGTGCACATCAATCAGCACCCGTCCCGCCGGGCGTTTCGCCACCGACCGCTCATTGGTCACCAGATTCGGATGCGCCGTCGTTACTACCCGCGCCACAATTTCCGCAAACGTGCGCAATTGCTCGTAGGTATACACCGGCTCCACCGGCAAATACATGTGTATCCCCGTCGCCCCGGACGTCTTCAAAAATACATTCAACCGCAATTCCTTCAACTTCTCATACAGCGCCCGCGCAATTTCCACCACCACCGAAAATTCCGTCCCATCCGACGGGTCCAGATCAAAGAAAAAATAATCCGGATGCTTCACATCCTCATAACGACTCGACCACGGGTTGTGGTCAATACATCCCAGCCCAGTCAGAAACAACAGCGACGCCAGGTCATTCGCAATCGCGTAGTGAATTCCCTCCGCCTTCGTCTCCGATTCAATCGTCACCGTCTTCAACCAGTCCGGCATCCCTTCGTGCACGTCCTTCTGAAAAAACGATTGCCCCGTAATCCCATCCGGATACCGCCGCAACACCAATGGCCGGTCCTTCAAATAAGGCAGCACGTAATCGGCCATCCGGTAGTAATACGCAATCAGCTCGCGTTTCGTATATCCAGACTCCGGGAAATACACCTTATTCAGATTGCTCAGCCGAAATGTTTTCCCGTCGATTTCGACCGTGATATTTTCCACTTTGCCCTTACACAACTCCGTTTCAATTTGCGCTGTCGATTTCAAAATTTTCCCAACAATCCCCGGCGCATGCACCACCGATGCCTTGGTGGCGGCAACAACTGGCACGCTCCGCTCCAGGCGACAAGTTTCCGGCTCCGCATCCTCGCGCAGCCCCAAAAATACCGGATGCCGCAATCGCCGCTCATCCGTCCACTCCCCATATTTCACATGCGCCACCAGCTTCGGCTCAGTCCAAAACGCTTTCTCATTCGTCTGCGGCACCTTGTCAAACGGACTCTTGCTGGTGCTGTGCTCCTGCAACTTTTCCAATATTTCCTTTTGCGTCTTTCCGTCCCACCCAGTCCCCACGTGTCCCACGAAATGCAGTTTCTTCCCTTCATACAATCCCAGCAGCAGCGCCCCAAACGCCGTTCCCGCACTGCGACCCGCCGTCCAACCCCCTATTACTGCATCCAGACTCTTCGTCGCCTTGATCTTCAGCCAGTTCACGCTTCGTTCGCTCGCATACCGGCTGTCCATCCGTTTCGCAACAATGCCTTCCAATCCTTTTTCCTTCACCAACTCATACAGCTCGCGCCCCTTCTCCACCTGATGATCGCAATAGCGAAACATTTCCGAAGTCTGCAGAAATCGTTGCAGCAATTGCTTCCGCTCCAACAGCGGCGCCCCGCGCAAATCGTAGCCGTCGTAATAAAGCAGATCGAAAATCTGGTACACCACTGGAGTCTTCGCTATCAGTTGCGCACTCGGCTTGCGCACGTGCATCCGATCTTGCAATCGTTCGAAACTGCTGTACCCTCGCTCATCCAGCGCCACAATCTCCCCATCCAGAATCGCTTCCCGTCCCGCAAACGCCTCCGGCAATCCCGCCAGCTCGGGATATTGCGACGTAATATCCGCAGCACTTCGCGCCCGCAATTTCAATTCGTCATTCGCAATCCACGCCAGCGCTCGCACTCCATCCCACTTAATCTCAAATAGCCAATTCGGATCGGAAAACGCCTCATCCGTCAGCGTCGCCAGCATCGGTGCCACCCGTGCCGGCATCGCGCTCTTCTTCGCGCCCTCCACCTCCGAGACATTCAGCGGAATCGGCCCGCGCTTCGGCTGCAACTCTGCCTTGATTTCCTCCAGCGTGCGCCCCGTCAACACCGACCCGTCGTGCTTCTCCACGTCCCACTCACGATCCTCCGCCGCATCTTTGTGCTTAATCATCAACCATTCGTTGCCCTTTTCGCTGTTCTTCAACTTCACCAGCGCGAAGCTGCCCCGTAATTTTTCCCCATTCAAATTGAATTTGATCTCGCCGCGCTCCAACTGTTTCAGCGCATTCGCCTCGCCCTCCACCTGAAACGTCCCCCGATCCCAGACCATCACCGTTCCCGCTCCGTAGTTCCCCTCCGCAATTTTTCCTTCGAAGCCGCCATACTCCAGCGGATGATCTTCCGTCTGCACCGCCAGCCGCTTGTCCACCGAATTCTGCGAAGGCCCCTTCGGCACTGCCCACGATTTCAGCGTCCCATTAATCGCCAGTCGAAAGTCATAATGCAGTCGCCGCGCCGCATGCTTCTGCACCACGAACACATTTTCCGTTGCCAGCCCGGTCTCTTTTCCCGGAGGCTCCGGCGTACGGTTGAAGTGTCGTTTCCTGCGATATTCCTCGAGCTTCGCCATGCGCGGCATTTTATCCCAGCTTCCGCCTACTGCCTCTAGGCGTGCTTTTTAGGGCCTTTCTTCACCTTTTCAGCTTGCCTACCCGCCTCGCCTGCGGCTAACCTTGTAACCTCGTCCCTAACCTCCGTACGCTCGCGAAGGAGTTTACATGGCTTCCACCATCTGGAAAGGGCATTTGACCTTTGGGCTCATTTCCATGCCGGTGCGCATGTTTGCCGCCGCTCGCGGTGAACGCATCAGCTTCAATCAACTCCACAATGTCTGCCACTCACGCCTCAAGCAGCCGCTCTTTTGCCCGGTCTGCAATCGCAACGTGGAGCGCTCCGAAATCGTCAAGGGCTACGAATACGAAAAGGACCAGTACGTCCTGTTCAGTGAAGAAGAACTCGACAAGATCGAGCCGCCCTCCGCGCATGTCATGGAAATTCTCGAATTCGTCAAACTCGACGAAATGGATCCTCTGTACTTCGATTCCTCTTACTATCTCACTCCCGAAGATGCTGGCCTCAAGGCCTATCAGCTCCTCATGAAGGCCATGCAGGAATCCGGCTACGGAGCCATCGCCAAACTCACCATGCACCAGCGCGAACACATCGTCATTATTCGTCCCGGCGCCAAGACCATGACCCTGCACACCATGTTCTATTCCAACGAAATTCGCGCCGCCGAGTCCGTCCCCACCGATAAGGTCGAAGTGCGCGATCAGGAAAAGAAGCTTGCCCAGCAATTGATCCAGAGCCTCGCCGCTCCCTTCGAGCCGCAAAAATACCGCGATCAATTTCAAGATAACGTTCGCGCCTTGATCGCCGCCAAACTGCAAGGCCAGGAAGTCACCGAAGTTGCTCAGCCGCACATGGCTCCGGTCATCGATTTGATGGAAGCGCTCAAAAAGAGTCTCGCCGAAAAACCCGCTCCCGCAGCGGTTACCGGCCCCGCTCTCGTGCCTGCGGCTGTTCCTGCCGGTAAGAAACCTCCCGCGCGCGCTGTGCAACCTGCGGCGCAAAAGCGAGCCAACAAGAAAGTCGGCTAGTTCCCGATGGGTACCTCGGACAGATACACCACAGACGACGTCCAGCGAATTTTGGGTCTTACCGGAAAACAACTGGACTATTGGGAACGTTTGCGCCTGATTTCCCCGCGAAAAGATTTAGGCGACCGCTCCTACGACTTTCGCGACCTCATCGGCCTGCGCACCGTCAAACAGCTCATCGAAAATGGAGTCCCAGCCAGTCGTCTGCGCCGCGCCCTCACCGCCCTGAACGAAAAACTTTCCCAGACCCAGGCGCCCCTCGCCGAATTGCGCGTGCTCTCTGATGGACGCGACATCATTGTGCAGCGTGGCGCCGCCCGTCTCGAGCCCCTCTCCGGCCAATTCGTTTTGAATTTCGAAATTCGCGAGCTTGATGAACGCGTCCGCGTCATGGCCGAACGCACCGTCGACGAATGGTTTGCCATAGCTCTGAACTGTGAAGCGGAAGAGCGCACCCTGCCCGAAGCCTTCACCGCCTACGACCGCGCTCTGCTCCTCGACCCGCAAAGGCTCGACGCGCTCCTCAACTGCGGCACGCTCCATTACGAGTCCGGCAATCTGCAAAAAGCCGCCGACTATTTCCAGCGCGCGGTCGCTGCTCAACCAGACAGTGCCCTCGCCCACTTCAATCTCGGCAGCGTTCTCGAAGATCTCAAAGACTTCGAACCAGCCCGCCTTCATCTCCGCGAAGCCGTTCGTCTCGACCCTCGATATCCCGACGCCCACTACAATCTCGCCTTCGTCTGCGAAAAACTCTCCGCCATCTCCGAAGCCCGCGAACACTGGCACGCCTACGTCCGCCTCGACCCCTTCGGCCCCTGGTGCAACTACGCCCGCCAACGCCTGGCAGCCTCCGCCAACTCCGCCACCCAATCCCACCGTTAGCCTGGCCAGCTCGCAACCACTCCGTCATCCCAGTCTCGCTCACCGTCAACGCCACCATGGCGAATCGGTAGCGCCGGCAGCCTGCCGGCAACACTCCCAAACGACCGCCACCTCCCGCGTTTTCCAACCCAATGCAGTAACCAACTGCGCGACCCCCACTCACATCGACAAACCAGCTCAAATATTGCGCGAGACGCAAACGCTTTTTCCCAACTCTATGCAGCACGCGCAGAACGTCGGCACACCCGCCCCCGGATATGCCGACCATTCTGGCTGCGTCCCCGTATTTCTACGGAAGTCCGCCCGTTGTCGGTACCGTCACGCTCGGCGCCGCCGCCAATGCCTTGCTCAACGAAAACGCTGTCTTGCCCGTTCCTGGCGTAATAAATGGAGTCAACGCCACCACCGCCGAGTTCGCGCCGTTGTACACCATCTTCAATCCATCGGTCTGCTCGTAACTCAAATTGTCCGCGGGAAACAGATTGATCCCCGCAAATACCGTATTTCCCGGTGAAATCGAAGGAATCGCGCGCGCCAACGTCCGGTGCTCCGATTCCACTCCCTGAATCGCCGACGCCACTTGCGCGAAATACGCCAGGTCCGACCTCTTATAGGCTTTGCCCGTCGGGTCCTTCTGCTCCCGCTCGTATGGCTCAATCCGCGCGGCCATCTCGCTGAATTCGTGCACCGCCGTCAAATACGCCCCAATGAACGCATTCTCCAGCGCCAGCAGTATCGGCAGAAAATTCGTCAGATTGTCGAACGTTCCCGTTGGGAAATAGAACGTCTGCACCGGA
>JBAVNY010000587.1:0-6910 GCA_049691535.1 Candidatus Acidiferrum sp. | reverse complement strand
ATGGTGGGACCGCTGAGATGAGTTGAGGATTGGGACGGCTTGGAAGGCGACGAGTCGGAAGCCGGGGTAGGGACTTCTTGCGAAACCGCACCGATATTGGCGGCCGCGGCTTTTTCGCTTTGCAGAGTGATCCAATCGAGAATCTGTTTACGGGGACGGGGGGGAAGATTGACGAAGCGAAAGCCAGCGCGTTTTCTAGTTTCGCCGATCCAAGTAATTTCCGCGGTAGCTTCGATGGTTTCGGGAAAGCGCGGGAGTTGAAAACGGAAGTACAGGACTTGATCGCCGGGAATGGCTTGGGCGGCGGAGACAGCCATGCCGTCGGGACTGATGTCGAGAATGATGCCGCCATTGGTGCGGCCGATTTCCACGTACTCGACGGGCTTGACGGGGAAACGTAGATTGAGCCTGCGGTCAGAGGCCGGTGGAGCGCCGGGATATTTTCGCGACTGCGACTCTTCCATAAAAAGCTGGCTCCGACTTCTCGAATGGAATTTTGGGCGAGTGGGGGTACGAAACCTGAAACTTCCCGACGCCCAGTATACAGGCGGTTCGGCTCGGTACAACGCAGGTAAATCACTGTAGGCAGGACTAGGGGTGGTTCGCGACGTGCAGCTATTGGTGCAGAGTGAGCGCAACTTGGCTGAACCAGAACGTGCCGGCGAGCTTGAGGTCGAGTTTGTGGCTCGGCTTACGCACGGCGAAGCCACCGTTGAAAGCTACCATTTTCGATTAGGTTGTCGCGCGATGCGGGTATAGCTCGCGGTGACTGCGGCAAAGTTCGAAGAGTGAATACGGAGGATTTTTGAAACTGTTATTTGGCCGATTGCTGGCTGGCGGTTTCTTCTGGGGATTCTTCGAATTTCTCCCAGGAGGAATCGGGATTGTATTCCTTCATGGTTTTGACGAGCGAAGCGGTTTTCTTGCCCAGGTCTTTTTGGTAGACGACGCCGTCTTCAGCGACGATGAAGGTCATGACGCCGGAGGAGCGATATTCGGCGGGATAGGCGAGGAAGGCGAAGCCGCTAATCAATTTGCCACTCTCAACATAATTTTTGGCGCCGCCCGGGGCGTTTTTGCCCTGACGGGTGAGAATGCGGTAGTAATAGCCGCGGTAGGGAGCGGCGTCCGATTGCGGGGAAGCAGCATCAGTAACGGCGCGGGCGACAAGCGGGCCGACGGGACTCTTTGGTTGGCCGCTGACAGGCTCCCAATAGAGGCCATTTTGCTGTCCGGGATCGCTGAAGACTTTGGGCGCGTATTGATCAGGATGCGTGGAGCGATATTCCTTTTCCGCGGAGACCAGTTCCTGACAGACGCGAATGGTGGACATTTCGTTTCCGCCGATGCGGCGGAACAGGATTTCATGTTCGGCGGCATCGGTGTCGAAAAACCAGGAATCGCCCTTGTTGACGAGGGGAATGGGAGTGGGCCAGTTCATGGCACCAATGTATAAGGTGGTGGTGCCGTCGGGCTCTTTTACGAGGCGATGTAATTCCTGGTATTTCTGAACAAAGTGGGCGCGATTCTCAGCGTCCTCGGATTCGTCGCCGGAGGAGATGAGTTGCTTGGCGTCTCGGCCGAGGATTTCTAGCAACTGTTTTTCATCGTTTTGTTGAGTGGCGGTGAAGAGCGCGTTGCTGGCAGCTTCGGCGGAGGGAAACGTTTTCTGGCCGTGCTGTGGCTGTGGCTGTGAGTGTTGCGGTGCGCGCGCGGCGATGGAGAGAGGAGCGGCGAGCAAGATGGCTAGAATGGCCACTTTGGAAAAATTGGAGTCGAAGTTGTGGAAGTGAAGCTTGATGAGGCGCATGTGACTTTTCTCCATCCTTGATCTTCAATCTTCAATCTTCAAAGCGACAATCTAAAAAGGAAATCTTTCAGAAGCGAATCGGTCGAGTTTATGTCGAAAACGTGAAACCGAGCACCTCAGCGGCTAAAGCCGCATTTACGCTGACTTCTTTTCGGCACGACTAAAGTCCTGCCCCGACGGACGAAAGAAACTTTCGAGCGTCTCTTAGATGTTAAACCGCACCGAACACTCTCGCTCGAAAAGTCCGAACCGGAAATCTGGATTAATGGCGCCCACCACCGCCGTGGGAGCCTCCGCCACCACCGTGGCTCGCTCCGCCGCCACCGAAACTCGCACCGCCGCGCGAAGAGAAGCTGCGGGCTTGGCCACCGTGGTTGTAGCCGCTGAAGGCACTGGAGCGGGTGCCACTCTGGCCGCGAGGAGCGCTGTAACCGCGAGCGGCGTTGCTGTTTCCATCGAAGGGCCGAACGGTGGCGCCTGGGCGATTGTAAACGCCGCGAGAGCCGCCATAGTTTCCGGGAGGCCGGTTGCCAGCGTTGACCCCACCGCGGGCATTCACGCCGCCACGAACATTGTTGTAATCGCCGCCGCGATAGAAATTATTGCGATTGTAGAAAGTGCGACTGTTGGAGTAATAGCGATTGTGATTGTAGATGGGGTAGTGGCCGTGCCAGTCGAATCCCCAACGAGGCCAGCCCCAACCGTAGCCAGCAAAAAAACCGATGCCAAACGCGGGCCCGAAGGAGAGATAGGGGCCACCAAACCAGATTCCGGGATAAGGATACCAACCGGGCCAGGCGACGATGGGGCCACCGTAAACGGTCCATGGATCGTAGGCGGGAACGTAGACGACTTCGGGATTCGCGGGCTGAATGGCGATGGTAGAGTTCTGGTCGGCGACGGTTTGCTGCGGAGTGGACTTGAGATTTCCAGCTTCTTGCGCGCGGCGACGCATGACTTGAACGGCGTCCATTACGTCGGGTTGCTGATTGTAATAGGCATCGCCGAGTGAGGAGGTCCAGGAAAGATTTTTGTCCATATTGCCGAGGATGGAAGGAAAAGCGGCGAGCGCTTTAACGCTGGGATCCCAGGGTTCCTGGTCGACAGCTTGGGCCAAGGCGTCACCTTTTAGATCGGGATGTTGTTGGACCCAGCGATCGGCCTCGACGACTTGCTCGGGGAAAGTGGCTGCGGCCAAAATTTGCGCGACGAGAGCGTCTGGGTAAAGGGCAATGGGGGCGACGAGTTGTTGCAATTGCTCGGGAGATTGCTGCGCGTACGGCGGTGCGTTCTGTGATTGAGCGGGAGAATTTTGGGGAGGAGATTGCTGGTCATCCTGAGCCGGCAGATTGTGGGGCAGAGTGGTGAATAGAATGGCGGAAAGAAGCGGGACTAAAGAATGCCGGGCGACTGGAAGCTTAAGAAACCTGGAGGCAAGACCGACCCTGATTGTGTTCATGCGTCCCCTCTGCACCCACGTAGAAGTACCTGTTAAGGTAGATGAAATAGGAGGGAATTAGGTTTCTACGAAATATTGGGGGCGGAGGATTCAGTTTGAGCTGCTAAGGGCAGGAGAAAAAAGTGCCGGAGTGGCTGGTAAAGCATCCAATGTACGTTCTCCGGAAGACGGGGTTGGTAGGCACCGGCCGACCTAGGAAGTTGCCGCCCACGGCGGTAAGGCCCACAAAAAATCGAAGTAGAGGAGGCTGCTTTGAGGCTCAGTCAGGCAAGCAGGTGCGGAATTTTGTTGGCCGTGGCGTTGTGGTGTAAAGGAAAAGGAATTAGGGCGCAAACGCAGACGACTACACCGGCCGCAAGTTCGCCGGGGCAGGCGATTCCGGGAACGACGGGAGGGAGCCCGTTTGCGGGGAGCACGCCGGGGAAATTGGTGCCAGGAGTGTTGCCACTTTCGTTGCAAGAAGCGATTGATCGGGGACTGCGACAAAATCTGGGGCTGCTGCTATCGAATGCAGATATCCGCACGGCGCGAGGGCAGAGATGGGAGCAACTGAGCGCGCTGTTGCCGCACGCGGCGTTGTCTCCGTATGTGGCGGCTTCGGAGATTAATCTCTCGGAATTGGGATTCGGCAGCATCGGAGCGCTGAAAGTGCCGGCATCGGTGGGGCCGTTTTCGTACTTTGATTCTCGGGTGGGAGTAACGCAGACGCTGCTGGACTTCAAGTCGATCAACGGAGTGCGCGCAGCGAACCAGAGTTTGAAATCCGCGGAATATACATATCGCGATGCGCGCGACCTGGTGGTGTTGGCGGTGGGTTACACGTATTTGCAGGCGATTGCGGACGAGGCGCAGATTGAAACGGTGGAAGCGCAAGTAAAAACGGCGCAGGCGCTCTACGACCAGGCGTCGGATCAAGTGAATGCGGGAACATCACCAGCGATCGACGGATTGCGGGCAAAGGTGGAACTGCAGACGCGGCAACAGCAATTGATACAGGCGAGAAACACCTTTGCGATACAGAAGCTGAGCATCGCGCGAGTAATTGGATTGGTACCGGGGCAGGAATTTGAGCTGACGGACAAGTCGCCGTATCAACCGTTTGACGGGATCACGGTGGAGGAAGCGGAGCAGCGAGCATACGCTACGCGATCGGACTACAAAGCGGCGGCGGCTGAGGTGAAAGCGGCGGAATACGCGAAGAAAGCGGCGGCGGCAGGGTATTTGCCATCGCTTTCGCTGAACGGAGATTACGGAGCCGCAGGGTCGCATCCATCGACGTCGACACAAGTGTTTGACGTAAAGGGCACATTGACGATTCCGATTTTCCAGGGCGGCAGCGTGCACGGCGATGTGTTGCAAGCGGACGCGAAGCTGGAACAGAGCCGCGAACGTCTGGAGAATCTGCGGGCCCAGATTGATGCGGATATACGGACTGCGCTGCTGAATTTACAGTCGTCGGCGGAGCAGGTAAAGGTGGCGCGCAGCAACATTGATTTGGCGGAAGAGACGCTGGTACAGTCGCGCGATCGATTTTCAGCGGGGGTCACGGACACAGTGGAAGTGGTGCAATCGCAAGAAGCGGTGGCGACCGCACACAACCAATATATTTCGAGCTTATACAACTACAACTACGCAAAGATTTCTCTGGCGCGCGCTTTGGGTGCGGCGGAAGCGGGCGTCAAAGAATACTTCAAAGGAAAATAAAATGGCGGACGAGACCCCAGCCCGTTCAGTGCCAAAAGCACAAAGCGGACTACCTGCAAATTCGCCGGACAGCAGTACGGCGGAGGATCGAAAGTTTTCTCCTCGGGTGTATATCGCTCCGAAAACGAGGAGGCGCACTTTAATTATTGTGGTGGCGATCGTGCTGGTAGTTGGCGGCGTATTGCTGTGGAGATATCTGAGCACGTACGAATCGACGGATGACGCACAGGTGGATGTGCACCTTTATCCGGTGAGCGCGCGCATTTCGGGATATGTGGTGAAGGTGAACGTCGAGGATAACCAGTGGGTGCAGGCAGGAACGGTGCTGGTGGAAATCGATCCTAAAGACTACGAAGTGGCGGTGGCGCAAGCGGAGGCCAATCTGGCCAATGCGGAAGCAACGGCGCAGTCGCTGAATATTACGGTGCCGATCACGTCGGTGAACACGACCAGCCAATTGAGATCGACGGCGTCGGATATTGAGAATACGCAGGCGGGAATCATTGCGGCACAGCGACAATTGACGGCGGCACACGCGCAGGTGGAGCAAGCGCAGGCGAATGATGTGCGGGTGCAAGACGATTTGAAGCGGTACAAGTTGCTGGTGGATAAGCGCGAAGTGGCGCAGCAGGTGTACGACCAGGCGTTGGCGTCGGCAAAGGCAAGCACAGCGGCGGTGGCCGTGGCACAGGCGAACGAATCGGCAGCGCAACAATTTGTGCACCAAGCGCAGAGCAAGCTGGTGGAGGCAGAAGCGAACCACCAGAGCGCAGAAACCGGGCCGCAACAGGTTTCGTCGACGAAGGCACGAGTTCGCGCGGCAATTGCGGATGTGGAGCAGAAGCGAGCGCAACTGCAGCAGGCGCAACTGAATCTGCAATACACAAAAATAATTGCGCCGGTGAACGGCGAAGTGAACAAGTCGGTGGTGGTTGGACTGAATGTGCAGGCCGGACAACAAATGTTGACGGTGGTACCGCTGGATCAAGTGTGGATAACGGCGAATTTTAAAGAGACACAACTGCGAAACATGAAAGTTGGGCAGAGGGCCAAAATCCATGTGGATTCCACAGGTCGAACATTCAAAGGGTATGTGGATAGCATTGCGGGAGCGACCGGGCCAACGTTCAGTTTGCTGCCGCCCGAGAATGCGACTGGGAATTACGTAAAAATCGTGCAACGCATTCCGGTGAAGATTGTGTTGGACGCCGGAGAAAATTCGAATCACGAACTGCGCCCCGGCATGAACGTGGTGCCAAACGTATACCTGCAATGAGCAGCGCAACACTGACGATGGACCAGGATATCTGGCGGCCAAAATATAATCCTTGGCTGATCGCGGTGGTTGTGGCGCTGGCCGCGTTCATGGAAGTGCTGGACACGAGCATCGCCAACGTGGCGCTGCCGTATATGGCGGGAAATCTGGGAGCCAGCAACGACCAGAGCACCTGGGTTTTGACGTCGTACCTGGTTTCGAACGCGATTATTTTGCCGATCAGCGGATGGCTGGCGGGGACGTTCGGCCGCAAGCGATTTTTCATGGCGTGTCTTGGCGTGTTTACGGTGAGTTCGCTGCTGTGCGGAATCGCGCCGAGCCTGGGATTCCTGCTGCTGTTCCGGGTCTTGCAGGGAGCAGGAGGTGGCGGATTGCAGCCGATGGCGCAGGCAATCCTGGCGGACACATTCCCACCGCAGCAACGTGGATTGGCGTTTGCGCTTTATGGCATCACGGCGATCATGGCGCCAACGATCGGGCCAACATTGGGCGGGTGGATCACGTTCAACTACTCATGGCGGTGGATATTTTTCATTAATTTGCCGGTGGGGGTGCTTACGTGGTTTCTGGTGCGGCGCTTCGTGGAAGATCCGCCGTATTTGGCGAAACTGAAATCTGCGGGAGTAAAACTGGACTATATTGGCATCGCGTTGCTGACACT
>JBAVNY010000586.1:0-2557 GCA_049691535.1 Candidatus Acidiferrum sp. | reverse complement strand
AGGTATACCCGCTCGCGATCAACAGTGTGAGTGGAACACACCTGTTCGACTATCGCAGCGAAAACGGAAGGTTCACCGGCATCACGAGCCTGATGTTTTGGATCAAACCAGTTCCAGCATTTCATGAGATTGTCCAGTCGCGACTGTTCCGGATACACGACCATGAACCGGTTTGCATCGGCAACCGCATTCATCCCGGAAATCGCGGCCATAACCGCTGCATCGTGCGTACAACCATGGAGCAACATGACGAGGGGCGAGGCGCAGTCCTTCTCCAATGTTCCGGGTATCCATAGCTTGAAATTGCGCGAGCCCCCGGGACTTCGAGCGCTGCTTCCTATCCATCCCTGTTCCGTCATGGTGCTGTGCTTCCTTTGCTGATACCCGAGTCCGGCTGTCTGCGTCCCATTAAGAAGGGAGCCGGCTGGCCAATTCGCAGATAAGATCGGCAATCTTCGTAGCGGCCCGCTCACCAAGTGCGATCGTGTAATGCGTTGTGCCAGTGAATTTATGGTCCTCGATGTGCGGGACGGACGCTTGAATTTCCGCACCAAGTGCGTCCGAATAGAGTGGCGGCTGCCCGCGGATGAAGCCGTTTTCGGCGCGCAGTAACAATGTCGGCACGCGAATCGACTTCAACCGTTCGAGAATCGCCTCTCGTTGAAAGGCTTCGCCAAGATCGGCGATCACACCTAAGTGTGAGGCTTTTGGCTGCACCGGCGAATCGCCGCCGACTTCATAGTCCAGAAATGCTTCCACCCAAGGATTCCATTCTTCTGATGGGAAATGCGGTTGCGTTCGCCAGAACTCCCGATAAGCCTGGCGCGAAGGATAAGTTTGCTTCAACTGCGCGATACGCTGGGTGAGCGCCGCGTTGACGCCCTCTCCCGATGAAGCGCCAGCCGGTAGACTAAGCGGGTAGCCCCCATCGATTAGGACAAGACCGGAAACAAGACTAGGCTCTTGCGCAGCAAGCGCCGCTGCCACGAACGCGCCCATCGAATGACCCATAACAATGCTTGGTCCCAGCCCCATGGCGCGCATCGCCGCAGCCACATCTCGTGCGTGTTGCGCCATGCCATACGGACCTTCCGGTTTGTCGGAGTCGCCACGCCCTCTTAGATCCAGCGCAAACACGGCGCATCGGCCGGCCAAGCGTTCGGCAATCCCGATGAAGTTCACGTGCGACGCTGTCAATCCGTGTAACGCGACCACCGTCTCGCCGCGGCCGGGCCAATATCCAAACGCCAGTTCCACCCGGTCCCCTGATACCCGGCCCCGAGCCGACCGAGTCACTTTGATGGAACTTTGCGGAGAAGCCTTCTCGGGAGTCATCGCAGCTCTCTTGATTGATCGGTTTCGCGAATCATACCCGCAGTCCCTGCGTTCCATTCGCAATCCTTACGTACCTAAGACTAACCCGCCATCCACGGAAAGCACCGCCCCAGTTATAAAAGACGCGCCATCGGAGGCCAACCATGCGTACGCTTCCGCCACATCCTCGGAAGATCCGACACGTCCGAGCGGCGTATGCGACACCATACTCTGAATGATTTTCTCGGGCATGCTGCGGATCATTTCTGTGGCAATAAAACCCGGCGCGACGGCATTCACTCGGATGTTGTGTTTACCGAGCTCGCGCGACCACGTTTTCGTAAACGCAATCACTCCGGCCTTCGCCGCCGCGTAATTCGTCTGTCCGAAGTTTCCGTACAACCCAACGATCGAAGAAGCGTTCAGAATCGCGCCACCTCCAGAGCGAATCATGTGCGGAACAATGGCTCGCGCGCAATGAAACACGCCCTTCAGATTGACGGCGATCACGGCATCGAAGCTTTCGTCACTCATTACTTTTGTAACCTGGCCATCTTTCCATTGGACGAGTTGTTCGTCACGCAGGATACCCGCATTGTTAATCAGCACATCGACCCGGCCCCATCGGTCGACGACCTCCTTGACCGCCGCCTCAACCTCCGCCGCTTCCGAGACGTCTACCCTGCGTACGATACTTTTGCTTTCGTCGTCCTGAACTTCATGGCCGATTTTCCTTATTGGTGTGAAGCTCACGTCCCAAGCGGCGACCCGGCAACCTTCCTGGCTAAATCGACTCGCAGTGACTCGACCGATGCCGGCCGCTGCGCCGGTAACGATCACCACCTTGTCGTGTAAGCCGCGGAAAGTCATGTACAGTTTCGCAGTTGGTCCTCGTTTCGCCTTCTGGGGCCTCACATTAGAAGTTAAACTTCAGCGCAAACTGAATGACTCGTGGCCCGGTGGTAGTCGACACAATCTGTCCCACGTTAGCCGAGGCGAGAATATTCAGAGGATTTGCGAAGCTGACCATGTTAAACGCATTAAAGAATTCGGTGCGGAATTCAAGCTGCTTGCTCTCCGTGACCGGGAAGAACTTGATAAGGGAAAGGTCGACATTCTGTTGATTGGGCCCGCGCAGGATGTTGCGTCCCGAATTGCCAAAGTCTCCAAGGGCTGTGGCAGGCTTAAAACAAGCAGTGTTGAAATATTTGTTGAGCCGAGACTCCACGTTGCCACTCAGACC
>JBAVNY010000585.1:0-2332 GCA_049691535.1 Candidatus Acidiferrum sp. | reverse complement strand
CCATTTCCAGCGCATTTCGCAACTGGTGGCTATCCGTCGCGCGCCCAAACGGAATAAAAATTGCCGCTCGCCCCGCTGCGGCCACTTCTGCCGCGGTAATCGCTCCGGCGCGGCACACAATAAAATCCGCCCACGCGAACCTCTCCGCCATATTCGTCAGAAAGGGAACAACCTCTGCGGGAATCTCGCGCCGCGCGTACGCTGTCCTGACCGCATTATAATCGCGTTCTCCGGTCTGATGCACAATCTGCAATTCCTGTTTGCGTGCCGCCAATAAATCCATCGCATCCACGAACGTCCGGTTAATCGGCAGCGCTCCCTGGCTCCCCCCGGTCACCAGCATCCGCAGCGGCAGCGCCGGAGTTCGCGTCGGAATCTGAAAAAAGTCGCTGCGCACCGGGCACCCCGTCACCTTGGCCTTTTCTCCCCACGCACGCGCCGAAACTTCGTATCCCGTGGCGATTCGTTTCGCGAATCGGGCCAGCACCTTATTTGTAAAACCCGGCTCTGCGTTTGGTTCGAAGATCACGTTGGGAATTCCGTGCAACCACGTTGCCAATAACATCGGCCCCGCCGCATATCCTCCCACGCCGAACGCGACCACCGGTTTGTGCTTGCGCAGCACCCCAAACGCGTCCGACAAACCCGATCCCAGCATCCCCAGATTCTTGATCAGCGTCGTGCCACCTTTGCCCTTCAGTCCCGCCACGCGAATCGTCTCCAGTGGCAAGCCGGCTTGCGGCACCAGCTTCATTTCTATCCCGCGTTGTGTTCCCACTAACACGACTTCTCGATCTGCCCCTCGCGACTTCCACTCTTGCGCAATGGCGATGGCCGGAAAAACGTGTCCGCCCGTACCGCCTCCTGCAATCAACAGTTTCACGCCCGCAAGCCTGCCTGATTTCCCGACTGTTGCGACACGTTCAGCAGCACACCTGTAGCCAACAGCATCACCAGCAAGCTCGACCCGCCATAGCTCACAAACGGCAGCGGAATTCCTTTAGTCGGCATCATCCCCAGCACCACCGCGAAATTAATCAGCGACTGGAATAGCACCATCGCCGTCACGCCCAGTGCCAGCATCCGGCCGAATCCATCCGGCGCATTGAACGCCGCTCGCAATCCTCTCCACGCATACACCGCAAACAACGTAATCACCACCACCGCGCCGATGAATCCCAACTCCTCGCAAATCACCGCATAAATAAAATCTGTGTGCGCCTCCGGCAGATAGAACAGCTTCTGCTTGCTCTCCATCAGCCCCACACCCGTAAATCCGCCCGACCCCACCGCGATCAGCGATTGCAGCAACTGAAATCCCGCTCCCTTGGGATCTGAATCCGGATTTAGAAATGCCATCACCCGTGCTTGCCGGTACGACACATGCGAAATCAGCAGAAACAGCGCGGGCATCGCCGCCGCCAATCCTACTGCTAGCCATTTCCAAGACAGCCCGGCTACAAACAGAATCGCCGTCATGATCAGTACAATGTCCACCGACGTGCCAAGATCCGGCTGCGCCACAATCAACGCCACACACGCCAGCACTGGCGCCACGCACGGCAAAATCGTATGCAACAAATCCTGCTTGTTGAATTCCATGCTGGTCGCGCTGCGTCGCCGCATATCCAGGAACCACGCCAGATACAGAATTACCGCCAGCTTCGCCAACTCCGACGGTTGAATTCCTATCGGCCCCACCTTGATCCAGCGATGCGTTGCGTGCGACTTGTCCAGAAAAAACGTTCCTACCAGCATCACCAGCACCAGGCACACCGACGTGTACACTACCGCCGGCTCTTTCAGCCGGTGATAGTCCAGCTTCATCAGCGCGAACATTCCTCCGAGCCCCGCCAGCAGCCACACCACTTGCCGCAGCACGAAAATGTACGAGTGCCCGTACTGTTGTTGCGCCGTGACCGCCGATGCGCTGAAAATCATCACGGCGCCCATCAGGCACAAGATCAACGTCACCGCAAACAGCCACCGGTCGGTTTCCGAACGTCTTGCCACGCCGCTTACCCCTTTCAAGAAAACGTTTGCGAAGCTTTGCGCTCCAGGCCGCGCACCAATTCTTTAAACACCCGTCCGCGCTGTTCGTAATTCACAAACTGGTCAAAGCTCGCGCATGCCGGAGCCAGCAGCACCACATCCCCCGGTTGAGCGGCCTGAGCAGCAAGTTCTACCGCGCGCTCCATCGTTCCCGCGCGTTCGATCGCCACGCTTCCCGCAATCTGCGATTCAATCTTGTCGCTAGCCGCGCCGATAAGCAGCGCCAGAATCGCCTTTTCCCGCAACGGCTTTTGCAACTCCGTGTAGTCGCTACCTTTAT
>JBAVNY010000584.1:0-3853 GCA_049691535.1 Candidatus Acidiferrum sp. | reverse complement strand
CCTTAGCTGTGCGCGAAAGGCCAAGCGTCACTTGGGGACTTCTGGAGCGCCGATGGCGGCCAGGGAGGCTTGCACCAGTTTGGCAAGCTTGCTGCGAGACTCGTCGTCGTTCACTTTTGATTCGGCGGCAGCATGGTAAGCGGCGAGGGCCAATTGTTTGCGGCCCAGTTTTGCGTAGAGGTCGCCTTGCGCCAGGCGGAAGATTGAGTTGTCGGGATACTGTTCGACTAGCGGCGTAATCACTTTGAGCGCCTCTTCATAGCGTTGATCAAAATTGTGCAGATTGATGGCTAGATAGAAGCGCGCCAGTGCGGGCGTAAGTTGGCCATCGGCGATGGCGACGTGGAGCTGGCGGATGCCTTCTTCTTTCGAGCCGCCGGGAATGCCCATCATGAAGCGCAGCATGCGAGCCATGGCGGAGAGGGTGTCAACGTAATAGTTGTAGAGGCCGAGGCCGAAGTCAGCATCGGCTAGTTGCGGATTGAGCGCGATGGCGCGTTGCAGATTTTCGCGGGCGCGCACGCCAAACTTCGCGGTGTTGCGGGCTTCGGCGCGCAGGCCGTAAAGACGCGCGGCCAGGGCATCGGCCATTCCGGCGTACAAATGCATTTCGGAGCTTTCCTGCCGAGCCAGATTGGTGGTGGCCACGAGGTAGGCTTTGGCGGCGAGTTCCAGGTAGGGCTGATCCGCGGCCAGTTTCTCGCGATGGCGCGCCATGCTCATGCCATATTTAAATTCGGCGGAGCCCCACCAGATTTTCCACCAGCGGGCTTCGGCTTCAAAAATGTAGCCGAGTGGGTCGTTAGGATTTTGTTGCTGGAGCAGGCGCGCTTCCGGGACGGCGAGGTCGGTGCGGCCGGAGTAGATGTGCTGAAGAATTGTGGAAGTATTGGCGGGCAGAGTGAGTTTGTTGGTAGCAGCGGCTGGAGCGGAATTTGCGGCCGAGGAAAGAATTGCCACGGCTGATATCGTCAAAAAAATACGTCGCATGTCACCAACAATAATAAATATTAAGTCTTCGTGCCGCTGCGTTTGACGAGTGTAATCTGTTCCAGAAGAGATGCAAATCGGAATGGTTTTTCCAGGAAAACGGCGCCCGCGGGAATCGCCAGGTCGGCCAAGCCCTCCGCATAGCCGGACATGTAAATCAACTGAATGCCGGGCTGTAACGCGCATATCTGTTGGGCCAGTTCGGTGCCGCGCAGGCCGGGCATGACGATGTCGGTCAGGAGCAGGTCGATGGTGCGTCCCGGATAGCGGGCGAGTTCCAGGGCATCGTGGGGATTTTGCGAGTCCAAGACGCAATGACCGGCCTCGCGTAAACATTCCGCGATGGCTTGGCACAGTGCGGGCTCGTCGTCGACGAGCAGGATGGTGAGCCGTTCGCGAGGCACAGCGGTAAACGTCGATTCCGGGGTGCGGCGCGGCACTATTTTTGGCCAGAGGGAAATTTGCTGCGGGAAAACTGATCAGGAAGCGGGTGCCGGCATTCAGTTCGGAGTGGACTTCAATTTTCCCGCCAAATTGGGTGACGATGCCGTAGACGGTGGAGAGGCCCAGGCCGGTGCCTTTGCCGACGGGCTTGGTGGTGAAGAAGGGTTCGAAGATGTGCGCGCGGGTTTGTTCGTCCATGCCACTGCCGGCGTCTTTTACTTAGAGGACGATCCAGGTGGCGCTTTCCGATGCACCGAAGGACCACTCGACAGGGCCGGGCAAGCGGTCTTCGTTCCAGGTGCGAATGCTGAGTGGTCCGCCCACGGACATAGCATCGCGGGCGTTGACGGCGAGGTTCACGACCACCTGTTCAAGTTGGGTTGGGTCGGCGTTAATCCAGGAACTGCGGGCTTCCGGTGCAAAGGTAAGTTCCACGTCGGAGCCCAGTAAGCGTGGCAGCATGAATTCGCAATCGCTGAGCACTTCGTGGACATCGATGGGCTTGACGTCGAGCACTTGCTTGCGGCTGAAGGCCAGCAATTGCTTGGTGACCATCGCGGCTTTTTCGGTGGTGCGGCGGATTTGATCGAGATATGGGCCGGCGGAAGAATTGCGCGGCAAGGTGCGTTCGGGCAGATCGGCTGAGCCGGAAAGGACCATCAAGCTGTTGTTGAAATCGTGAGCGATGCCGCCAGCGAGTTGGCCGAGCACTTCCATTTTTTGCGACTGGCGAAATTCGGCTTCGAGGCGGGTTCGTTGTTCTTCGAGCTGGGCGCGTTGCAGGCTTTGCCGGTAGTTGTCGTAGAGCAGACCGGTGGCCTGGCAGGCGGTTTCGAGGGAGCGCAACTGGTCAGTGGTGTAGCCGCCCGGGCGATTGGCTACCGCTAATACCGCCACGGTTTCGGAATTTTTACAAATCGGTACGCCGAGCAGGTGCGGGATCTGCGGATGGCCGGAGGGGAGGCGGTGCATTTGGATATCGTTGGTAATCTGCGCCCTGCGTTGGGCAATCACTTCGCCCAGTAAATTGGAGCCGAGTGGGACTTCAAAAAATGGTTGCCGGGCTAACTGCTGCACCGGCGCGTGGTCATTGGAGTCGTCGGATTCGTGGCATTCGTCGCGATGGTTAAATAGCAACGCGCCTTCGTGGACCAGCACGCGCTGCACCGGCCCTTCGAGCACCACGCCTAGAAAACCGGCGGTGCTTTGCGTCTGACGAAGCGCAAACGAGAGCAGATGTTTGCTGGCTTCGATACAGTTGCCGCTCTCTAGAAATGTGTTGAGGGTTCTGGTGACCATTTCGAGTGTAGCAATTTTTTCCTGAAGCGCGGCTGGCGGTGGCGGTGGCGTCGTTGGTGCCGGCGTGGGCGGTTGCGAGTTGGCGCTGAAGTTTGACTCGCCAGGAAAATCCGTGACTCGATTTTGAGTAGCCATATGGTTAGGTCGTGATGCGGCGCGACGCGTTGCGTAGCTGCGAACGCACGGCGTTCCGGCGATTCTTTCTGGAAAAGGGAAACTCTAGCGGCGAGACGTTGGATTGCGCGTCTCAAGAGGGTTGCCGCCACGCCTGCGTAAGAGAGGATCGTTCTGCAGGCCTGGATTGATTATATGCCTTAGGCCGCCCTTGGGGTAGGGCGGGCCGCGGTTGTGCCTCAAGTCGCACGGGCGCTGCGCGGGTTTAGTTTTGCAAGCAACGCGCGAGCATCATTGGGCAGAGCAATCTGCATTTGCTATCCTCGCTGCGCATGCCAACGCCGCCGGTTCATCCCACGAGCACCGCGCTTCCCAACACAGCAGAGTCGCAATTGGAACGCGGGCTCGGGCTGAAAGAAGCGGTTGCGCTGAACATGATTGAGATCGTGGGCATCGGGCCGTTTGTGGTGAGCTCGCTGGTGATCAAGGCCATGGGCGGACCGCAAGCGCTGATCGCCTGGCTGGCCGGGGCGCTGCTGGCGACCTTGGACGGATTTGTGTGGTCGGAGTTGGGCGCGGCAATGCCCAAGGCGGGCGGCACTTACGTTTTTCTGCGCGAGGCGTATGGGCCGGGACGTTGGGGGCGGCTGATGTCGTTCCTGTTCGTGTGGCAGACGTTTGTGCAGGCGCCGCTTTCGGTGGCTTCGGCGTCGATTGGATTTGCGCGCTACGCCGGATATTTGCGGCCGCTGTCGACGATTGAAGCGAAAGCGATTTCCGGCGGGCTGGTGGTGCTGCTGGTCATCCTTTTATACCGGCGCATCCAGACCATCGGGAAAATTTCCGTGCTGCTGTGGGTAGGGGTGGTGGGCACGATGCTGTGGCTGATTTGGGGCGGGATTCGCCACTTCGATGCCAAGCTGGCGTTTGACTTTCCTCCCAATGCGTTTCATTTTTCGTCGCTGTGGTTTTCCGGGCTGGGCGCGGCGATGGTCAACACCGTTTA
>JBAVNY010000583.1:0-6704 GCA_049691535.1 Candidatus Acidiferrum sp. | reverse complement strand
GTATACAGACTCTGGCATGCGACGCCGTGACGTACGCACGCCGCGCAAGTTCCGAAATAAGAATGTCGGCATGACGACATTTTTCTTCACCGCGCTTCTTCCCCGCCTAGTTCCGAGAAGTCCGCGATCGTGGTGAACTCGCGCAGCAACTCCGACAGCAACGCCAAGCGATTCTTACGTACCGCCTCGTCTTCCGCCATGACCATGACTTCTTCGAAGAAGCGGTCCACGGCCTTGCGCGTACCGGCTATCTCTTCCAGCGCTTCCTGGTAGCGGCCGGCTCGCTTATCTTCCGCGACCTTGCCAGCCACCTTCCGCGCCAGGGCGTGCAGCTCACGCTCGGCACCCTTCTCGAAGAGTTCGACGTTAACCTGCTGTGGTTCGGATGCAGGCAAGTTGGCCTTTTCAAGAATCTTGCGAATGCGCTTGAACGAGACAGCCAGCGGCTCGAAGTTTTTGGTCTTGCGAATCGACTTCAACGCTCGCAAGCGCTTCTCTGTATCGACCAGATCGTCGGCACCACGACGAAACACGGCGTTCACTTCGTCGTAGGCGTAGCCGGACTTCTCGCGGAAGACAAAGCGCGCGCGATCCAGCAAGAATTCCAGCACCTGCGATTCCTGCTGCTCGGTGAGGGTCTTCTTTGGCGGATGGGTCAGCAACGCTTTCGCCGCGGCACCAATCGATAAGGACAGCGAGAGCGGCAGTTTGCGATCAAGAATGATTTTCACGATACCGAGTGCGGCGCGGCGTAATGCGTACGGATCGCTGGAGCCCGTGGGTACGACACCAACCGAGAAGCAGCCCACAATGGAGTCGAACTTATCGGAGAGCGCCACGGCGCATCCAGTGAGATTGCGCGGGATGGGATCATCCAGCCCAACGGGGCGATAGTGATCGTAGATGGCGTCGGCGACTTCTTCCGATTCACCTTGCGCCTTGGCGTAGAGACCACCAACGATACCCTGCAGCTCGGTGAACTCGCGGACCATCTCCGCGGCGAGATCGCACTTGGCCAGTTCGGCGGTGCGATCGGCATCGGCCACGTGCGACTGAATCATGCCGAGGTTGAACCACTGCTCGGTGAGCCAGCGGGCAATGGCGCGGATTCGCTCGACCTTGTCGAAGTAGCTGCCGAGGCGCGACTCGTAAGTGACTTTCTGCAGCTTGGGCAGATAGTCGGCAAGCGGGATTTTCTGATCGGACTCCCAGAAAAAGCGCGCGTCGGCGAAGCGGGCGCGGAGCACGCGTTCATGCCCGGCACGCACCAAACCTTTAGTGTCTTTCGCGAGATTAATGACCGCGAGGAAATGCGGCGCCAGTTCCCCGGTGCGCTTTTCGACGGCGAAGTATTTCTGATGGCCGCGCATCACGGTGATGAGTATCTCGTCGGGCAGCTCGAGGAACGACGGGTCGAAGTCGCCTTCGATGACGGTGGGAAATTCGTTGAGGTAGGTGACCAGTTGCAGCAGATCGTCGTCCTGGTGGATGCGGTAGCCGGTTCGTTTGGCGTGCGCGGCCAGTTCCCTTTCGATTTTTTCGCGGCGGTCCTGCGGGCGGACGATGACGCCATTGGCGCGCAGCTTTTTTTCGTAATCGGCAAAGTCGCGAACACGGATCTGCGCCACGCCCAGGAAACGATGGCCGACGGTGGTGTCGGAGGAGCTGACGCCACCGAAGGAAAATTTCAGCGGCTTGGCGTCGAGGATTCCGATGAGCCAGCGAATGGGGCGGATGAAGCGGGCGCCGTCGAGGCCGGTCCAGGTCATGGTGCGCGGCCAGGGCAGATCGTGAATCACGCGCGGGAGAATGCCGGTGAGCAGGTCGTGCGCGGTGCGGCCGTAACGGGTGACCTTGGCGGCGAGGTATTCGCCCTTGGCGGTTTGCACGAATTTAATTTCGTGCAGCGGGATGCCTTGCTTCTCGGCGAAGCTGACAGCGGCACGAGTCGGCGCTCCGGTCGCGTCGTAGGCCACGGACTTGGGCGGGCCGGTGACTTCGGTTTCGACGTCGGCTTGTTTGGCGATGATGCCGCGCACCCAGGCGGTGAGGCGGCGCGGGCCACCGAACGTTTCGACGATGGTGCCTTCGCTGAGATTTTCGGCGATGAGGTGCTTCTCAACGATGGCTTTCAGGTCGGCTACCGCTTTGGGGAGCATGCCGGCGGGAATTTCTTCGGCACCGATTTCGAACAGGAGCTCGACGTGCCTTTGGGTGAGGTCGGCGGAGGCGGATTTCTTGGGAGGCTTCACGGGGGTCGCAGGCTTTTTGGGCTGGGTGGGTTTCTTGACGGCACTCATGGGCGGACCTCGGAGTTCAGAATTGGGAATGTCGGCATGCCGACATTTTCCACAGGGGGTAGAGTGGTTCGGCGGGAATGGGAAAGGCCACCGGCAGGAATGCCGGTGCCACGTTGTACCTCGGTGGCGTGTTCGGAGGTGGTGGCCTCATATAAGGATAGTAAGGCAGAAGACATGCGGCTCGAACGGTGGGTCATGCGCGGGCCTCGTGGGTTGGGCGGGCGGAGCGCTGGGCTGGGCCGCCCGATTGTTCCAGGTAGGCGGAGGCGGCGCGGCACGATAGGGTGCGAACGCGGGCCATTAATGCGGCGCGTTCGGTGGTGGAGATGACGCCGCGGGCATCCATCAAATTAAAGAGATGGGAGCACTTTAGGCAGTGGTCGTAGGCGGCGAGGATCGGGTAGCGGGTGCGCTCTTTGGTCGGCATGCCGACATTTTGCGCTGCGTCGGAGCGTGGAGCTTCTTTGGTGTGGCCAAAGGCGCCGTCGGCAAAAAGATCGCCGGACGTGGCAACGTGCTTGGCTTCCTGCTGCTTCCCTTCTTTGGTCGGCATGCCGACATTGCCTTCGAGTTTTTTCCAGCCGTCCAGGAGTTCTTTGGCTTCCTTTTCGTGGACTTCGAACTCGGCGCGAAGGGCCTTGGCGTCGCTACGATCGAAGCTGTACTCGGAGAGTTGCTGCTCTTCGGCGAGGCGAATGTCGCCGTAGGTTTTGTCTTCGACCCAGCGAATGTCGTAGACGCTTTCAACGTTCTGCAGGAAGGCGCAGATGCGTTCGAGGCCGTAGGTGATTTCGACGGAGATGGGGTCGAGATCGATGCCGCCGCTCTGTTGGAAGTAGGTGAACTGGGTGATTTCCAGGCCGTCTAGCAGGACTTGCCAGCCGATGCCCCAGGCGCCGAGGGTTGGGGATTCCCAATTGTCCTCTTCAAAGCGGATGTCGTGTTCGCGGAGATTGATGCCGATGGCTTCGAGGCTGCGGAGATAGATGGCCTGAACGTCGGCAGGCGACGGCTTGAGTACCACTTGATATTGAAAGTGTTTGTAGAGGCGATTGGGATTCTCGCCGTAGCGGCCATCGGCGGGGCGGCGCGAGGGTTGGACGTAAGCGACGCGATAGGGCGATGGCCCGAGAACGCGGAGGAAGGTTTCCGGGTGCATGGTCCCGGCACCGACCTCGGTGTCGTAGGGCTGTTGGAGGACGCAGGCTTGGCGTCCCCAGAATTGCATGAGCTTGAGGATGAGATCTTGAAAGGTGAGGCCGGTTGGCTTGGTATTAAGTTTTACTTTAACTGTCACGTCGTCTCCAAAATCTGTTGCGTCTATATTGAAGTGCCCGTTGAACCGTGGTTAAACTTTCACTTCCATCTGACTTAAGGTATTGCTTTAAATGAAAGCACGGTACCCCAGACAATATTCAAGTCCTGTTCAACACGTCTCTCGCACTTCGAGTGTTACTTCAGTTGTGACCACAAAGACCCAGTACATGTCGAGTCTTACTTGACATGGTCGGCATGCCGACATTTTTGCGTCGGCGTGCTGATTAATCTTGCTATGCCGGCTAGCAGCCGGCGCTACAACGCGCGTGGGCGGCTTGCCGACGTTCATCGCCCTGGCTGGAACCGACGCTGCCGGGCGAATGTCGGCATGCCGACATTCCTTCCCGAGACTGAAAGCGCGACGAGCCAGCCGCCGAACATTTCACGTCTCAGGTCGCGTCTAGGAATTCGCGCGACTTGAGCTGGCGTTCGGTGTGGTGCTCGATCCAGTTGAAGCCAGCATCGCGCAGTTCCCTGACGTAAGGTTCGGCGTCGAGCGTGGCATCAAACTTGGGTAGCCCTTCCCTCGTGAAGCTCTCCGCGAGCTGCCGTGCGGGAAGGCTCAGGCGCTTCATTCCCGGGTGCCGGTGCTCCTGACAGAGGAATCCGGCGTATTGCGAGGAATGAAACGCGTCATCCTGCGCGAAGGGCTTGCGGCACACCGAGCAGATATCGAAGCGCGGGAGCCACCCGGCCAGGCGCACTGTCCAGAACGCGTAATACGCGAGCGGGAGGGCCCAACTGGAGCGGCGCTCGATCTCCCTGGCGATGAGCAGAACGAGCCGGAACATGGGCTCGGACACTTCATGCTCGGGGAGAACCTGTTCCGCGATCTCGCTGACCAGAGCGAGGCCGGTGCTGAGGCCGTAATCGCTCTGAGCGCGATTGAACGATTCGAGCAGTTCGCACTGCTGGAAGCGAACCAGGTCGCGAGTTTCCTTCTCGATGTACCAGATCTGCACATGCGAGAGCAGTTCGAGTGTGGAGCCGTAGCGGTTCTTGATGCGGCGGGCTCCCGAAGCTACACCCCGCATGCGACCCGAAGAACGCCCGAGAAAACTAACCAGGCGGTCGGCCTCTCCCAGCGGGAAAGTCTTCAAGACGATGGCTTCCGTTTCGCGGGCAGGCATGCGTTGTCGGCGCGCGGAGGTCAGCGGGAGAGAGACGGATGGTGAAGTCTCACGCGAAATCGCGCGCAAATGCAGAATACAAATACTTACCACACGCGTGGAGACATGGCAATGCGGCGGCGGGGAGTGGCGGTGGAAAATGTCGGCATGCCGACATTTTTTGGGGCGGGCTTGGCTTGTTCCCTTCAAGAAAAAAGGGTCGAGTGGAGCTTCTCCTATCGTCAGAATCGTCGCGCTGCTTTTCTTTGGGAAGCCGTCTGGCTAACACGATAGACAAGCCTAGCGACAAGACGGCAGCGGTGGGGATTAACTGCACAGCACCCACCGAGACGGCACTGAAGACAACCAACTGTATTAGAAGATAAGTGCCATGCAGCAGAATTACGACTGGCAAGCTGTTTTCGCTTCGGTCGTAGAGAATGAAATTATCACCGACCAACAAACCAAGTTTCCGAAGATGATCAGTAACAGGGTGAGGTTAAGCCGTTCATCGTCAACATCCACATAGGGACATGCCAAGCGGCCCAATATACACCGAGAATCAGCGCAGAAGCGAGTTGCGAATAGCGAACCTGAAGCATCTGAGCGCAAATCCTCGCCAAGCCAGTTCTTCCCAGACAGGTCCGAACGGAAGCGATAAGACGCTCATGGCGAGAACGAAGAGCGATGGCGCGCGCAGTTTTGCATTAAATAACCCGCCTTCGATCAAAAGGAAAAATAGGAAGACGGCGCAGGGCAAAACAACAGCCAGCATGTACCACTTGGCAGGTACTTTCCATTTCGTCAGCGTTGCCCAGAGACTGGGAGATTGCTCATTCCCTCTGCTTCTTGACCAGAGCAATGCCAGTAGGCCCGGCAAGCAATTCCAAGCAAGAGTTTCACGTTGCTGAAGGGCCAACCGATTCGCCAACCGTTGATTTTTAGGTAGAAAGAAGCCTCGCTCGGGGCGGCCCAGAACCAAATCGCCCACGACAAAGCAGCACTCAGGACGAAGAACATCCAGAGAGAGAAGAATCCTTTGCTGACGACTGTTGCCGACGGGCTTACTGCAGCGTTGGTATCGATTTTTCTTCCTCTGTGGGTTGCGATCGAATTTCCCTCATTCACTCATTGTTAGGGAACACACGCACCGGCCGCCTCGCGGAATTTCGGTTGCGTTTCCTTTGAGAGAAAGCGCCTAAATTCGGGCCGGTTAACGTATGAAAATAATATGTTAACTCGCCGGCGGGGTGGGTTGGAATTATAGGACACAGAGTTCCCTGCCCCGGATGCGGGTTGGATAGTTAAGACGATTTGGGTAAGGTTAGGAACAGCCTCAGGCCTGAAGGCTTGAGCTACGGGACTGGCTACGCTGCGCGATGATTCCGCTCAAGGATGACAACCCTACTCGGACGTTTCCGTTTGTAAATATTGGATTGATCCTGGCGAACATTGCGGTGTTCGTGTACCAGGTGAGTTTGCCGCCGCGGGTGACGCAGGCGTTCATGCTGGCGCATGCCACGGTGCCAGCGCGAATTCCTGCGGCGCTCGCCGGGCACGCGCCGGTGGATTGGGCGTTCTATCCGCTGCTGACTAGCATTTTTCTGCATAGCGGGCTGATGCACCTGCTGGGGAACATGCTGTTCCTGTGGATCTTTGGGGACAACGTGGAGGACGAGTTCGGGCACTTTTTTTATTTGTTGTTTTATTTGGTGTGCGGGGTGGGGTCGGGAATGCTGCATGTGGCGTTCAACTGGAATTCGCATATACCGGCGATTGGGGCGAGCGGGGCGATCAGCGGGGTGATGGGGGCGTACATTGTGTTGTTCCCGCGGGCCAAGGTGCTGACGTTCTTTTTTGTGTTTCTGTTGCCGGTGCCGGCGTTTTTGATTTTGGGGTATTGGTTTGCGCTGCAGTTTTTGGAGGCGATTGGTCAATTTGGGATGGTGTCGAATGGAGGCGTGGCGCTGTGGGCGCA
>JBAVNY010000582.1:0-2521 GCA_049691535.1 Candidatus Acidiferrum sp. | reverse complement strand
GCACCGTATGTGGCCCGGCTGATGTGGCACCAGATTATTCCGCTGGGCGCGAAAAGAATCGTGGCGGAACGAAACCCTTATGCGCTGTTTCGCGAATTGCCAGAGCGACGACTGGAAATACGATTCGGGAAATTGAGCATGGCAGATTTTTTCGACCTGAATACCTACGGGACCGACACCAACTTTCAGTTCATGAACTGGACCGCGGACAATAACGGTGCATACGACTATGCGGCCGATACGCGCGGATTTACGTTTGCGGCGATGGTGGAATATCACGACCGCAACTGGGTACTTCGATTTGCGGAAGCGTTGATGCCGAAGGTGGCAAATGGAATCCACCTGGACGCAGATCTGAGCCGGGCACATTCGGAGAATGTGGAACTGGAAGTACACCATCGAGTAATAGGAAAGCACGATGGAGTTGTGCGACTGCTAGGGTACGTGAACACGGCGAACATGGGGGATTACAACGTGGCCGTGGACAACTATCTGGCGGGGAAAACGCCGATTCCGGATATAACGGCGCACCCACTGCAAAGCACGACGAAATACGGATTTGGAATTAACGTAGAGCAGGCCTTGAACGACTGGATGGGCGTGTTCGCGCGCTGGGGCTGGAACGAAGGGGAGCATGAATCGTACGCGTACACCGAGGTGGACCAGACCTGGGAGGTGGGTGCCGCGGGGAATGGTGGGCGGTGGGGGCGGCGATTCGATCGGGTGGGACTGGCGTTTGTGAGTAACTGTATCAGCAAGCCGCACCAGACATATCTGGCGGATGGTGGGTATGGATTCTTATTGGGAGATGGGCGGTTGCGATACGGGCGAGAAAATATTTTAGAAGGTTTTTATACGCTGCATCTGTGGCGCGGAATTTTCCCGGCGTTTGGATTGCAGTACGCGGTAAATCCCGGATACAACCGGGATCGCGGGCCGGTGGTGGTACCAACGCTGCGGCTGCACCTGGAATTTTGAGTTGCGATTGGCGCTACTCAGTGGAAATGGGCGATTTGGAGTTGGGCTTCGGCGATTCGTGATTTGGAACTGCGGACGATGGTGGCAAAGCGGCGGGTGAGTTCGCGAATGCGGTCGGGTTTGTGGAGCAGCATCGATTCGCGCGGGATAATTTCCTTGCCAATACTGAGAGCGCAGACGCCAGCGAGAAAATAATGAGAAGCGTTCTGCTGGGTGATGCCGCCACCGGCAATTAAAGGCACATCGGGGAAAGGCCGTTTCAAGGCACGAATGTAATTGTCGCCACCCACCATCGAGCAGGGAAAAACTTTTACAAAATCGGCACCGGCTTTCCAGGCGGCCAAAATTTCGGTAGGGGTGAGCGCTCCCGCCATCATGATGACGTTGGGATTTTTAGCGACGAGCTGCACGGTGGGAATATCGAGAGCTGGGCTGCTGATAAACTGAGCGCCCGCATTGATACAGTCCTGAGCGGTATCGGCGTCGAGCACGGTACCAGCACCGAGAACGAGACCGGCAACTTTCTTTGAGAGATCGCGAATGACATCGATGGCTCCAGGGACAGTCATGGTGACTTCGATGATGGGGATGCCGCCGTGGCAGATTTCGTCGACGGCAAAGCGCGCGTCGTCGGCGGCGGAGGTGCGAATAACCGGGACGATACCGACTTCGTGGACCTGGTCACGCAATTGTTGCTTGTTCATGAGGGAGACCTCCTGAGCCCGGGTCAAGAAAGCCGGCTGGAAGCTGAGCGCTCTGTATGTACAGCATTATAGTAGAGGTGGCAAGGGTACCAGCGATGTGTGGCGGTGGATTGCCAAGTTTGCGGAGCAGGGTGGTAGAGTAGAGGCGCGAAGGAAAAAAGCCATGCCCACAAAAAAGAAAAAGGTCAAGAAGAGCAATAGTTCGAAACAAAAGAGCAAGGTGAAGCACGCGCCTAAGCAGAAGAAGAAATTGACCGCAGCCAAGAAGGGAACTTCGGCGCGAAGCAAAACTCCAAAGAGAAAAGCGGCGAAGAAACCGGTAAGGAGAACGCGGGGACGGGCGGGCTCTGCGGAACTCGTAACATTCGAGCAGCCCGGATTGGGCGCGAGTAGCGGCGGACAATCGGGCGATACGCAGGGACTTTCCGGTTTAGCAGAAACGGATTCGGAGAGCGTTACGGAATTGCTGGAAGAAGGACAATCGTTCGAAGCGGAAGTGGTGCAGGGCGTTGAGAGCGTACCGGACGCCGATGCAGGGGAAGTTCGCACGCGGGAAGTGCCGGAAGACGATGTGCCGGAAGAGTATCTCGAGGATGCGGACGACGGCCCGGAGCGAAACTCGCGGGGACGATAACGGGCCTATGCGCGTTGGGGTGATCTCGGATACGCATGGATTGCTGCGTCCGGAAGCGGTGTGCGCGTTGCAGGGGGTGGATTTAATTGTTCACGCCGGCGATGTGGGCAAGGCCGAGATTCTGTCGAGTTTGAAGAAAATTGCACCGGTGTTCGCGGTGCGGGGAAATGTGGACACGGAGATCTGGGCCCAGGAATTGCCAGAG